>JBHPFC010000001.1:0-78189 GCA_042576405.1 Pseudomonadota bacterium
AATTCGGACAACTGTTTCGAAATGATCGAAGCTGTTTCACAAGCTGATACAGTCGAAGCGCTTCACGCGGTTTGCGCAGATGCCTGCCAGCAGAGCGGATTTGCGCGGTTTATTTATGGTGCCCGAATACCCACTTCGTTCGTCAAACCGTACTTTATTTTCATTAGCGGTTACCCCAAAGCCTGGCGTGAACATTACACAGCCAACAATTACATGGTGGTTGACCCCACTGTGCAGTATTGCGCACAGAATGTTACGCCCCTGACCTGGGATGGTGACAGTTACCGGCGTCAGGATGATACGTCACCTGAAATCCGCCGTTTTATGAGTGAAGCGCGCGATTTTGGTTTGCGCAGTGGCATCAGCTTTCCATTGCACACCGCTCAGGGCGACTTCGCAATGTTGAGTTTTGCCAGTGAGCAAAGTGTTGCATCAAATGACAGGCGAATACAGCGGATTATGCCCATGGGGCAGTTATTTACGGCATATCTCCACGAAGCGGTGCGCAGTGTGTTCAACAAGGACGTACTGGCAGTGTCGAAGGTAGATCTGACCCGCCGGGAAAAGGAGTGCCTGTTGTGGGCGACCGAGGGTAAGACTGCCTGGGAGACGTCACAGATTCTGAGCATTGCCGAACGTACAGTGACTTTCCACCTGCAGAATGTTCAAGGCAAGCTCGGAGTGAATAATCGCCAGCAGGCAGTTGCCAGAGCAGTATCGTTGGGGCTAATTGAACCTCAATTTAACCAGTAAAATCAATATCAAACTCTCCCCCTGTCACATCTGACAGTTACCTTTCAGGCTAGGTCCGCGCTTTACTGTCCGTGGTTGTTAACACGGAGGGCAGATCATGAGCGCAATAGAGCTTGGTGGTGGTAATTTTCAGGGGTTCGATGCAGAGACATTGCGTCGCATGTTTGCTTTCAGGCGTCAGGTGTTTTCCGACCGTCTCGGCTGGGAGGTTGGTACACATGACGATCTGGAATTTGACTTGTTCGACACGATGAATCCGGTGTACATGCTTGCACGTGATAACCATGGAGATATTGAAGGTTGCTGGAGGCTAATGCCGACAACAGATATCTACATGTTGAAAGATACCTTTCCTCAGTTGCTGCGTGGTGAACCTGTACCGAGTGATTCGCGCGTCTGGGAGCTAAGCCGATTTGCTGTCGATGCGTGCGAGAGTGCCGGGCCCGTGCAAGCACCACTAAATGCAGTGACCTACGAGATGATTCGGCGTTTGTACGAATTTGCCCGGACATGCGGAGTCGAGCGATTCGTAACTGTCACCAGTGTTGCCCTGGAACGTCTGTTGAAACGTACGGGTTTGCCTATCACGCGTTTAGGTGATGGCAAAGCGCAAAAGGTCGGGCGTGTGCTGTCAGTAGCCTGCTGGGTAGAAGTCAATCAGCAGTTTGCCGATGTTGTCTATTCACGGCAAAGTCAATCAATTGGTCAGGCTGCTTAAAGGGCCGGTAGTGAGCAAACCGCAACGTATTCTGGTTGTCGGCAATTGTGAACAGGCTGTCAGTGAACTTCCGCTTGTCGACGCTGATAATTACCGGTTTAGCTATTGTGCGGGAGACAGCCGTGCCAGTGAATTGATTACTAACGGGCGTCCATTTGACTGGATACTGCTAGATGGCAATTCGCTGCATGGGGATCAGATGGATCTGATCCGGTCTCTTTGCGCAATTGGCTTTTTTTATTCCGGGGGAAAGGCATCCGGAAAATCGAGGTGCCAGCTTGAGTGGACTGATCAGGGGGTTTTAGAGCTGCATTGCTGCATGCAGGCGGGTCTGCGGAGCGCTGCAGCGCGGCCATCGGGCGAAGAACAGGATGGCTGTGTTTTTGAGTTTCATGGACCGATGACGCAAACAGGTTGAATCTGGCATATGAATATCAGGGATGCCGGATTCTGGCATGACATCGAACAGCTGTTTTCGAACGTTGGTAAAGCAGTCCCGGGTCAGGAACGACTAGGGGTGGGGCAGTGCCTGTGTACCCTTGAGCAGTTGCTGTCCCGGTTACGGGCTTCCCGCCATCGAGCTGAACGTAACCAAACCTACGTGTTACTGGTATTGATACAGCCAACACAGGTTGGTCGACAAAGAGCTGTTCAGATCAACCGGCTTAGCACCTGTTTGCGGGCCAGCGACAGTCTGTGTGAGCTGGATACCGGGCAGCTGGCGTTATTAATGGATGATGTGCGTGAAACGGCGATCATCCCATTGATTGTAGAACGGCTTATAGCAACGTTTGCCGGTGCTACGGCGAATAGCTGTGCAGCGCGTTATTCGAGGCCGTATGTCGGCGCCACCGTGTTACCGGTAGAAGGGTTGTCGGATGAGCAAATATTGGCATCAAGCGAGGCGGCACTTGTTAAGGCATCGGAAATGGAGCCTGGCGCCTATAGTCTTTCACCGATGGTCACAGGACGGGCCGCAATGGAACGATTTGAGTTCAGCAAGGATCTGTATAAGGCTTACAGGAATAATGAGTTTGCGGTTGCGTATCAACCGATTGTTGATCTGGTCGACCAGCGTATTCATGCCGTAGAGGTTTTCCTGCGCTGGCAACATCCAGTGCATGGCAGTCTGGCACCGGAGTTGTTTCTGCCACTGCTCGAGGAAAGTGGGCTTATTGTACCAGTCGGTGAACGGGTGCTTGCTAACACCTGTCAGTTCCTGGCCGGTATGCCGGAAAGTCGTGAGGGTTTCCGTGCCTGCATCAATATATCGCCGCGCCAGCTCGAAGATAGCGGTTTTCTGCTTTCCGTGCTTGATGCCTTATACGATGCTGATCTCGCCCCGGCGTGCCTGCAGCTCGAGTTTCAGGAGAATATTATGGCGAGCCGCACCAGGCTGGTGCGGCGGATGCTGCCGGAGTTACACCATGTGGGTGTTCGACTCGCTTTGGACCACTTCGGTACGGGTGATGCCCCACTGGCAGATCTGGCGCGCTTACCCATTGATTTGATCAAGCTGGACCGATCCCTCGTAGAGAACATTGCGGATGACACTGTTTCCCAGGCCATTGCGACCAGCACACTGGCGCTGGCCAGTGCTGCCGGGATGAAGGTCGCTGCTGTGGGTGTTGAGCAACGTCTGCAAACCAGCATGCTGGAGCGCCTGGGTTGCCGTGAAGCCCAGGGGCGTTATTATTCCCACCCGCTATCAAGCGCTGAAGTCAGTTCCATGCTGACGGATGCGACACATTAAAAAAGCCCCGCTTTGCGGGGCTTTTTCCGGGCTATCCTGGTTATATTCAGTCATCGCCACCGAAAGCACCCAGCAACTGCAGCAGGCTGACAAACAGGTTGTAGATACTGATATACAGGGTAACAGTCGCCATGATGTAGTTGGTCTCGCCACCATGTACCAGTTCGCTGGTCTGGTACAGGATCAGGCCAGACATGAGCAATACAAACATGGCTGATACAGCCAGTGAGAGCCCCGGCATGGTGAAGAACACTGATGCCAGCCCGGCAAGGAATGCGACCAATATGCCTACCATGAGGAAGGCACCCATGAAGCTGAAGTCCTTGCGACTGCTCAGTGCATAGCCCGACAGGCTGAGGAAAATCACGCCGGTAGCGCCGAGCGCAGTCATGACAAGTTGATCACCATTAGGCAGGCTCAGATACATGTTGAGCAAAGGTCCAAGTGTTACACCCATGAAACCTGTCAGGGCGAAGACGAAAACCAGTCCCATGCTGCTGTTGCGGAACTTGTTGGTCAGGAACAGCAAGCCAAAATATCCGACCATCGTCAGTAAAAGTCCGGGATGGGGCAGATTGAGAGCCATGGACAGGCCGGCAGTTACTGCGCTGAACAGCAACGTCATCGACAGCAGGATGTAGGTATTACGTATAACCTTGTTGGTTGCCAGTACTGACGGCTGGCTACGGGTTACCGTGTTGGCCAATCGATTCATGTGTTTTTCGTCCTCAGTTGAATAGGATGCTTCAGGATTATACTTAAGTTCATCGATTTGACGAGGGCTATGGCTATAAGTTCCCGTTAAAAAACCTGATTGGGTCTTTTGTTTTTGGTGTAACTTCGTTTATCCTTAACAACTTATCCGCCGGAGAGGTGACTGAGCGGTTGAAAGTACCAGTCTTGAAAACTGGCGAGGATTCACGTCCTCCGTGGGTTCAAATCCCACCCTCTCCGCCATATGCCGTTAAAACAGGTCCGGAGAGATCTGGAGGTAGTAATCAATCATGTCCAGGATGGACAGCCATTTGTCATTAGTTCTACTCCAAGCATTCAAAACCACAAGGAACGAGGGTTATGAAACAGTCAGAAATCAACATTCTTCTAGTCGATAATCAGGTGCTGGTGCGCAGTGGATTGCGCCGCCTGCTTGACGATATTGATGGTCTCAAGGTTATCGGTGAGGCCGGTAGTGGCGAGCAGGCGGTCGCACTCTGCCGGGAACTGAGCCCACACGTAGTATTAATGGACGCCCAGATTCAGGGAATCGGTGGCCTTGAGGCTACTCGCCGGATTGTTCGCGCCGATCTGGACATAAATATTGTTATTGTGACCTTGCAGGTTGATGATCCGGTTCAGCCCCAGTTTCTTGAGGCCGGAGCGTCCGGCTGTCTTACCAAACACTGTAGCGTTGAAGAAATTGCGGATGCTGTGCGCGCGGTGGTCCTGGGCGAGCGGTATATCAGCGCCGATATTGCCAGGCAAATGGCGTTGTCCATGCTGCCGGGCAGTGTGCAGTCTCCGTTTGACCTGCTGTCACAACGTGAAGTCCAGGTGTTGATGATGGTCGCACAGGGGCAGGGCGTGCATGATATTTCAGAGCGCCTGTGCCTTAGTTCCAAGACCGTAAGCACTTATCGTTACCGGCTGTTTGAGAAACTCGGTGTCGAAAATGATGTGGAACTGACGCGTTTGGCGATCAGGCATGGCATAGTTGGCATTACTGCTGAAGCCTAGGTATTTGAACTCATGTGAAAATATGCTCGCCACAGGTTAAGGAACCCGGTTATCCGCCGTTATTCCGCTATAGACAAATAGCACGATAGTGGTGGTTATGGCGGTTTCTCCATCCTTTGCACATGCGGCGACTGACCCCGTTGATATTCTGTTGGTGGATTCTCGCCAGATGGTGCGAGCGGGTATAGAGCGAGTACTAAATGATTCAGGTTATCTGACAGTTGGTGCTGGAGTGGCAAATTTTGACGAGGCGATAAGACTGGCCCGCAGTCAGGCGCCCCAGGTCATATTGGTGAATTTGCCGGGTATGGCTGTCGATGTGCTTGATGGCACGCGTAAAATCCAGCGGCAATTTGCCGAAATTCGTTTGGTGGTGTTAATTGACGAAGCGGATTTTATTGTTCAGGAGCGTCTGCTACAAGCTGGCGTGGCAGGCATCGTCAGTAGTACCTGCTCTGTCGAAGAGCTGTATTCAGCATTGGATTCAGTCGCCCGGCGGCAGCGATATATCAGCGACACACTGGCGCAGAAGCTCGCTGAACGCCGCATGCCCGGAGGCAAGGGCTCTCCGTTTGACAAACTAACGCACCGTGAATTGCAGATATTACTGCTCGTGGCGAGCGGAAAAAGCACAGGCGATATAGCCCGGGATTTGTGCCTGACGCAAAAGACGGTCAATAGTTATCGCAACCGCTTGCTGGAGAAATTGCAGGCCAGGACCGAGGTCGAGTTGATGCATCTGGCATTACGCCACGGGCTGGTATCCATACCAAGCTATACTGCAATCTGAGTGCAATCGTAAAACATGAACCAGGTCCGGGATTTGCGGTCTGATGGTGTTAGTATTCGGCCTGGTTACTTCAGGCACCTTAAGGATGGGGAAGCAGGCGAAAATGAATGATGCGACGCGAATTCGGGCACCAGAACTGCCTGCATCACTCGACTGGTTTAACACCGAACAGCCGCTGACCCTGGCTAGCCAGCGGGGCAAAGTGGTGTTGCTGGATTTCTGGAGCTACTGTTGCATCAATTGCATGCACGTATTGCCTGACCTCAGATATCTCGAACACAAGTACCCACAGAATCTCACTGTTATCGGTATACACTCACCAAAATTCGAAAATGAGCGGGTTTCGGAGCAGGTACAAAAAGCTATTAACCGTAATCATATCCGCCACCCGGTCGCTAACGACCCCCAGTTTCAACTATGGCGCGCGTATGGCATCAAGGCCTGGCCGTCGATTATTTTTATCGATCCTGAAGGTTATGTAGTTGGCATATTACGCGGCGAAGGTCGGCGCAAGCAGCTCGATGAGCTTATAAGCAAGCACATTGATGCAGCCGAAGAAAAAGGCATTTTGAAACACTCCCCCATGCCGGTCAAACTGCAGCCGGAGAAGGCGTCTACGCTGAGCTTTCCGGGCAAGGTTCTGGCAACACGGAATAACCTGTATATCGCTGACAGTGGCCGCAATCGGGTGCTCGAGACTTATCATGACGGCAAGATCAAGCGTGTCTTCGGGGGCGGTACCGGTGGCATGCTGGATGGTAAAGAAGATGCTGCAATGTTTGATAATCCCCAGGGCATGCTTATTGTCGGAGATTTTCTATACGTGGCGGATACCGGCAATCACTCAATCCGGCGTATACACCTGAAGTCGGGAGAGGTGATGACCCTGGCGGGTAACGGTAAGCAGGGGCGCTATGTGTCAGATACCTTCAGGGAGCCGCTGGATGCTGAACTGAATTCGCCCTGGGACCTGAGTTACTATGAAGGTAACCTCTATATCGCCATGGCCGGCCAGCATCAGATCTGGAAAATGAATCTGAATCACCTTGCCATAGAACGCTATGCAGGTAGTGGCAGGGAAGATATTGTCGATGGCGCTCTGGAGCATGCCTGCTTCGCCCAGCCCTCTGGAATTGTCACCCTGGGTAGCCATGTGTTTGTCGTCGATTCAGAGACATCTGCGGTCCGTGACATCGAGATTAACAGGGGTGTAGTGAGTACCGTCGTTGGTAAGGGGCTATTTGATTTTGGCGATCGTGGTGGAATCGGACGCGAGGCGCGTTTGCAACATCCCATGGGTATTACCGTGGATGACGAGCGTAATGCGTTATGGATCGCAGATACCTATAATTCGAAAATAAAACGCATAGACGTGCAGACCAGTGAAGTCACTTCGTTCAAGTTCAGCTACCAGTTGAATGAACCGGGTGGTCTCAGTCTGTTCCGCGACAAACTGTTTATTGCCAACACTAATGATCACCAGATCATCGCGCTCGATCTTAAGTCGCGTATCGCTGAGGTTGTGGATGTCCGCGAGTGAAACCGGTGTCGCGTTCGACCCCGCATGTAGAAGTTGTTCGCGATTAAGCGACTTTCTTGACCAGGTATCGGTCGACCATCCAGACTATTTTGCGCGACCAGTGCCGCCATTCGGTGATCCTCAAGCGAACCTGCTGATCGTAGGTCTGGCGCCCGGTATGCACGGTGCTAACCGGACCGGACGGCCATTTACCGGGGATTATGCCGGCGTTTTGCTGTATCAGACGCTGTTCGAGTTTGGTTTTTCGAGTGCGCCCGAGTCTATATCCGCCGATGACGGCCTGGTGTTGCATGACTGTCGTATATCCAATGCAGTTAAGTGCCTGCCGCCGCAGAACAAGCCGCTCACCGAAGAGATTCGAAACTGTAACCCGTTTCTGGGTGCGGAATTAGTCGGTCTACCCGAAGGCGCGGTTGTTCTTGCGCTTGGCAAGATAGCTCATGACGCTGTTCTAAGGGCCTTTGCGCTACCGTTATCACGCCATCGATTTGCACACGCGGCCGAGCATCGTCTGGGGCACCTTACGCTGCTTGATTCCTATCACTGTAGCCGCTACAACACGCAGACGCGACGTTTGACTGAAGACATGTTTCGCGCGGTTGTAGGGCGCGCCCGGGAGATGCTGAACAGCGGGCCATAAGGTATGGTGTAAACCTATGGCCGATCCCGAAAACCAGCCGGTATTCGATGCACAATCATTTCTGCGCGCACTGACGACGCGTCCGGGCGTTTACAGGATGCTTGATGCTCAAGGGGACATTCTGTATGTCGGTAAAGCCAGGAATCTGAAAAACCGGGTCTCAAGCTATTTTCGCAAATCCGGTTTGCCACCAAAAACACAGGTGATGATGCAGCAGATGGCCAGTGTCGAAGTGACCGTCACTCACACTGAAGCTGAAGCCCTGATCCTTGAAAATACACTCATCAAAACGCATCTTCCGCGCTACAATATTCTGCTGCGTGATGACAAAAGTTATCCGTATATCTTCCTTAGTACTGAGGATCAATTCCCCCGGCTCAGTCTGCATCGTGGTGCGAAGCGGCGTAAAGGACGCTATTTTGGCCCCTATCCCAGTGCCGGCGCTGTGAGGGATAGTCTCCATTTGCTGCAAAAGACTTTTCGTGTCCGGCAGTGTGAAGACAGCTTCTTCGCCAATCGCAGTCGCCCGTGTTTGCAGTATCAGATTAAACGCTGTACGGCACCCTGTGTCGGTCTTGTCGACATTGAAAAGTATGCCGAAGATGTCAGGCATACAATCCGGTTTCTCGAGGGCGGCAGCTCAACACTACGTGAGGAGCTGGCTGAAAAAATGGAGGCGGCCGCCCGGGCACTTGACTATGAGTCTGCTGCGACTTACAGGGATCAGATTGCCAGCCTGAGTCGGGTACAGGAACGCCAGTATGTTAGTGGAGAGACTGGCGATCTGGATATTCTTGCCTGTGCAGTACATGCCGGCAGCGCATGCGTTCAGGTGTTTTTTGTCCGGCAAGGTGTAAATCTGGGTAGCAAGCTGTTTTTCCCGAAATTGCCCCGGGACAGTGAAGCGGAAGACGTATTGTCTGCGTTCCTTCCCCAGTACTATCTGACACGCCCGGTGCCTGCAAATATTCTGACCAGTGGTCAAATCAGCGATGTAGATCTCCTCGAACAGGTATTGGGTGAACGTGCTGGTCGACGTGTGCATATCATCCACAGGGTGCGTGGCGAGCGAGCCCGCTGGCTAAAGCTGGGCGTGACTAATGCGGAGCAGGCGTTAAGTGCACACCTTGCAAGCCGGGCCGGGGTTCAGCAGCGGTTGCAGTTGTTGAAGACAGCGCTTGATCTTGATGAATTACCGCGGCGCATGGAATGTTTTGATATCAGTCATACTCAGGGTGAAGGGACTGTCGCGTCCTGTGTGGTGTTTGATCGCGAAGGTCCACGTAAATCAGATTATCGGCGCTTCGGGATTCGTGACGTGCAGGCGGGCGATGACTATGCTGCCATGGAGCAGGCGCTCATGCGACGTTATACACGTTTGAAAACCGAAGACGCCCAGCTGCCGGATGTCCTGTTTATTGATGGGGGCAAGGGCCAGGTAGCTGTCGCCCGGAGGGTGCTGGAAGAGCTACAGATCGAAGAAACACTTATCGTCGGGATCTCCAAAGGGCCAGAGCGACGGCCAGGCATGGAGATACTACACATACCCTCACAGGCGAGAGAGCTTGACCTGGATGGCAGTTCTCCCGCTTTGCACCTTGTTCAGCAAGTGCGAGATGAGGCGCACCGTTTTGCGATCACGGGTCATCGTCAGCAGCGCGCCAAGGTGCGCAAGACTTCTACACTGGAAGCTGTTCCTGGTGTCGGTCCGCGTCGACGTCAAAGCTTATTGAAGCAGTTCGGTGGTTTGCAGGAGGTCGCCCGTGCCGGTGTAGAGGATCTATGCAAAGTGCCCGGCATCAGCCGTACCCTGGCGCAACAGATTTATGATACCTTTCATGGCGATACCTAATACCGGATAGAACATGCGCTGGACCATACCGAATATACTGACCTTGCTGCGGATAGCGCTGATCCCGGTGTTTATGATCGCCTACTACTTGCCGGTTTCCTGGAGTCATGTGGCGACGACCGCGATTTTTGGCTTGGCAGCCATTACAGACTGGTTTGATGGCTATCTGGCAAGGCGTCTTGAGCAAACCTCGCCGTTTGGAGCGTTTCTGGATCCGGTTGCTGACAAGTTGATCGTGGCAGTAGCATTAATTGTGCTGGTGCAGAGTAATCCAACGCTACTGTTTGTGATACCGGCTTCCATCATCGTCGGCCGTGAAATTGCGATTTCGGCATTGCGGGAATGGATGGCTGAGATTGGCGAGAGGGCGCAGGTGGCCGTGTCAACGATTGGCAAAATCAAGACAACAGTGCAAATGACAGCGCTGTTATTACTTCTCTATCGCGAGCCGTTGTGGGTAATGCCGACACAGGAAATCGGCATGGTGCTGCTTTACCTCGCTGCAGGCTTGACGCTCTGGTCAATGTTTATTTATCTCAAAGCTGCCTGGCCCTTATTGTCCTCGCAGCAAAACTCCTGATCATTCAGGGGTGTTGACAGTGCCGCGAAGTTCCATACAATAGCCGGTCTCGATTTGCGCGGGAATAGCTCAGCTGGTAGAGCACAACCTTGCCAAGGTTGGGGTCGCGAGTTCGAATCTCGTTTCCCGCTCCAAATTTCTCGGCCTTGATGTGTTACCTCGGTTGGTTGGCCGGGGTTTTTTCGCATCTGGCACAGTGTTAATGGCTGGGTGGCAGAGTGGCTATGCAGCGGATTGCAAATCCGTGGACCTCGGTTCGACTCCGGGCCCAGCCTCCATCTAAATCTGTTCCTTTCCGCGAACGCTCTGTACAATTCCTGTTCTTTTCAGCTGCCCGGGTGGCGAAATTGGTAGACGCAAGGGACTTAAAATCCCTCGGTGGCAACACCGTGCCGGTTCGATTCCGGCCCCGGGCACCAGATATTCTCACTAAATATAAATGAATGACATAAAATGAAGCGATCAACCTGTTAAAAAGTAAAATAAATCGACACGATTGCCTGAAGTACCAAAAATCATATAACATTATGAAAAAAAACATATAAATAATTAATTATTCAGACGAACGGTTGGATTATTTTCCAGGGTGTCTGAAAGCCATCAAACGTCACGCCGTAGTCGACTTCACCAGGTAATTTTCTGTTATTCAATCTAACATTATGTAAGTTAAGAAAAATAATAATAATTCGCAAGGCCTGGCTTGGCCTGGATGTTAATTTCGTCGAACCAGTTTGACGGGAAACCTTACAAACTTATGCCTGAGAAATATAATTATTCATTGATAACAGTAAGATGCGATGTTGGCAAAAATTTTGCATTAGGTGTGATGATTTGTGGTTATTGGCTAAGCGCCTATTATTTATCAGTTAACTGAATGGCTAAGTGCTGAAAGTTCAACTACACTATAAAGCGCCAGATAGAGCCATATCTATTCTTAAAGATTAAGTGCAAGAACAATACTCTGGATGGGTTATGAAAGATAAAAACTATGAAGGCCTTGCTAACCGGCTGTTATGCAATGGGAAAGTAGCCCCCGTCGCGACGGCTGTAATATTTTCTGTTCTTTTGCCAAGTCTCGTAATTGCAGAACCTGGAGTCGTTGAAAATACTGCAGGTCAGGAAATTATCCTGGAAAATTCTAGTTCCGGGAAACTGGCTCCTGATAGCCAGCCGCTGAATCTTGATGCCCTCTCTTCTGCGCCGGTTACCGAGTTAACAGCAGTTGACGAACCTGAAGCGGATAGTTCGGCAGCACCAACGAAATTAGCGCTGGCCGTACAAGTTTTACCGAATGGCTCCAGCATGACTGGCATGGCAAAGGAACCAGCTGTTATTGATACTGGTTCTAAGACATCGGCTGGTAGCGAATCTCCCCAGAAGCCATACGCATTGATACTTGCGCTGGTTGCGCTGATCAGTCTGGTGCCAATGTCTCGCCGGCATCACTAGTAAGAGAATACCGACTGTTAGTTAAGTCGCCTTCCATGCTCCTCCGGACAGTATTTTGAGTGAACTCCGGGGGGCGGTTGCAATGTATTTGTACCCCCACCCCGAACGAGCCTACGGCTGATGCCGGCATATCAAGCTGGCCTTATGCCCATTCATCGGAGTGTAATGTCCTGTTTCGTATATAATGGCCGGCTAAGCAGAGACTTGGCGAAAAATACTTAACTTGGTGATAAATCAGTCGTTATTGGCTATGAAGAGTCCGATACAGATTGAATGTCGACTAGGGAAGGGTAAGCCATTGATTTGGCCTAATATAATCCGGATGGATACAAGTGAATAATCTTCTGGCGCTTATCGCTGCGATGGCTATCAGTATGGTGCTGATACCGTTGATGACCCGTCTGGCGCCGCGCCTTGGACTGGTCGATTATCCCGATCCAAGAAAGGTTCATGCGGCGCCCATTCCTCGCGTGGGTGGGATCGGTCTGGTAGTGGGCAGCCTTATCCCTCTCATGCTGCTGCTTGAGCCAAGTAAACTCAGTCAGGCCTATGTCTACGGCGGATCGGTGCTGTTTCTCTTCGGGCTGTGGGATGATGTGTTCGAAATTGGTCACTACCCGAAATTTATCGGGCAGCTTGCCAGCGCGCTGATTGTCGTACTTTATGGTGAGCTGTACGTCGTTCAATTTCCGTTTGTGCCTGGCGGAGAGGTACCACCGGAGTTTGGTATTCCTTTTACGCTGGTGGCGATTGTCGGAATGATTAATGCCATCAACCACTCGGACGGACTGGATGGACTGGCGGGTGGTGAATCGCTGTTTAGCCTCGGTGCTATCGGGTTGCTGGCGTTTCTGGTCGCTGGTGGGCAAGAGGTGCTTACAGTTTCCTTTACAGTTATTGGCGGCATTCTAGGCTTTCTGCGTTACAACACACACCCGGCGCGCGTATTCATGGGTGATTCCGGCAGTCAGTTTATTGGCTACACACTCGCATTTCTCGTTGTCTTGTTGACCCAGAAAGTTGATCTGAGCCTAAGTCCGGCTGTGGTTCTGTTGTTACTGGGATTGCCGATTGCCGACATATTGGTTGTGCTTTACAAGAGAGCTCGCGGGGGAATGAATGTTTTTCGCGCCACACGAAATCATATCCATCATCGCTTGCTCGATCTGGGTTTCGTGCATCGTGAATCGGTCATCATAATTTATTCGCTGCAGATGGTATTCGTCACCAGTGGTGTGCTATTGCGGGATGATTCAAATGTTCTGCTGGTCGGACTGTACCTGGCCTATTGTCTGGTCATATTCGGCGCGATCAAACTGGCAGAGCGTTCCGGTTGGTCAGTGAAGCGCAGGGAAAGCGCCAGCAACCAGGTTATGGCGCACGAATGGCTGAAGAGTATTCTGGTTGTGCTACCGCGCCGGTTTATGGCCATCAGTATTCCTGTATTTCTCGTGGGTGCCAGCCTGCTGACTACCCGCGTACCGGACGATTTTGCCAAAATGTCACTACTGGTGTCGGGCTTGATACTGGTCGATCTTTTTGCCGGAAAAACGCAGCGCTCAATCATGCGCCGGGCGCTAATCTATGTGATTGCCGCGCAAGTGGGTTACCTCTGGGTAAGCTATCCACCCTGGACCGTTTTCGGTGGTTACACGGAGTTGATCGAGACGCTGTTCTTCATGTTGGTGGCAGTTGCTTTTGCAGCGGCCGTAAAATTTTCACCGCGTCGGCGAAAGGTTGAGTTTGAATTATCCGCGACAGACTATTTGGTTGCGTTTTGCCTGCTGGCGGTGCTAGCCATATCCAGAGCGGACTTCTGGGGAGGCGACAATCTTGGATTTGTAGTGCAGATGGTTATTATTTTCTATGCCTGTGAGTTACTGATCACAGAGAAGCGAAGTGGCTGGAACTGGCTGAGTCTGGCATCGATGGCGGCGGGCATAATACTGGGTGTGCGAGGAATGTTATTCGGTTAATGACCATCAACTGCGAAAATATAATTAAAGGCAGTATGTGGAATCAGGGTTTTTTCTTTGGGGCTCGGTCAAGTTATCTTGACAGGGCTTACAGGGATATGGCTTTAACAATATGTTAATAGGTGTAATGTAGTGAAAAATTCAGCGGATGTTATTAACGCAGATCTGGGCTATATCTGTGAAAATTTAAAAAGTGAATTTCCAAATCTTTCAGGGAAAAGGCTTTTGATAACCGGAGGTGCAGGATTCCTCGGGTACTATCTCGTTCAGGCCGCTCTGCACTGGAATAAGCTGAACTCGGACGCTGCGCCTATCAGCCTGATCGTCTATGATAATTTTATGCGCGGTGTTCCCGAATGGCTAACAGCGCTTGAAGAAAACCCCGCTCTCAGTGTTAGCAAGTACGATGTTGTGGATCCTCTCCCGAATGACCTGGGTGACGTGGAGTACATCATTCATGCAGCGACTATCGCATCCCCGATTTATTATCGTTTGTACCCCATAGAAACAATGGACGCAAATGTATATGGTCTTCGGCACCTGCTTGATTATTGTTTGCAACAAAAAGCAAACAATAAACCTGTGAACGGATTCCTGTTTTATTCTACGAGTGAAATTTACGGAGACCCCACGCCGGAAAACATACCGACTCCTGAGACTTATCGCGGTAATGTGTCATGTACCGGTCCACGCGCCTGTTATGACGAGTCGAAACGCTACGGAGAAACTCTGTGTGTCAATTTCGCTCGCCAGCATGGGTTGCCTATCCGTCTGGCAAGGCCCTTTAACAACTATGGGCCGGGGCTGAAAATAACAGATCGCCGCGCATTACCCGACTTTGCGCGAAACGTTCTCGACGGCGAAGATATTGTGCTGCTGTCAGACGGCGCTCCTACTCGTACGTTTTGTTATGTTGCAGACGCGATAGTTGGATATTACAAAATTCTGATCAGAGGCCAGGATGGCGAGTCTTATAACATCGGATTGGATAAGCCGGAAATATCGATAAGGGAGTTGGCTGAAAGAGTGGTAAATATGGCGCGTGATCTGTTTGATTACCAGGGCGAACTGGTATACAAGACCAGCGATGACAAAGAATATTTAACCGACAATCCCAATCGACGCTGCCCAGTGATAGAAAAAGCCATGGAGCATCTGGACTATTCGCCAGGTATTCAGCTTGACGAAGGGCTGAAGCGCAGCCTTTTGTGGTATGCAGATAACCGTGAAGCTGAGGATGCATAAATGAAGATTGCAGTAGTGGGCACAGGTTATGTCGGGCTTGTTTCTGGTGTCTGTCTGGCCGAGAAAGGTCACGAGGTGATCTGCGTAGACAATGACTTAAGCAAGGTGGATAAAATAAATTCGGGAATCAGTCCTATCTATGAGGAAGGGTTGGATGAATTGCTGAGGAAGAATATTGGCAGCCGTTTGAAGGCGAGTATTGATCTTGAGGCGGCCATTGTCGGATCCGATATGTCGCTTATTGCCGTTGGGACGCCATTCGATGGGGACGAAATTGACTTGAGCTACATCCGCCAGGTCTCGGCAGAAATCGGCAAGGCTCTGAAGGAGACGAATAATCGCCATGCAGTGGTGGTGAAGAGTACTGTCGTACCAGGTACAACGGATTCGGTGGTTTTACCGATTCTTGAAAAGAATTCTGGCAAAAAAGCCGGAAAGGATTTTGGTGTTGGCATGAATCCGGAGTTTTTGCGTGAGGGCGCCGCAATCGAGGACTTTATGTGCCCTGACCGAATCGTCCTTGGAGGGATCGATGAGGAAACCCACCAGACACTGGCGGCGATGTACGCACCGTTTGCAGATGTGGATATGCTAATGACCAATAATAAGACAGCGGAGATGATAAAATACACATCGAATTCGCTGTTGGCGACGCTTATTTCATTTTCCAATGAAATCGGGAATCTTTGTGCAGAGGTTGGTGATATCGATGCTCTTGACGTAATGCATGGTGTGCACCTGGATAAGCGCGTCTCGCCCATTCTAAAAAGCGGCGAACGGATTAAGCCTGCGCTGACAACTTATCTGGAGGCAGGGTGTGGATTTGGAGGTAGTTGTTTTCCCAAAGACGTAAAGGCGTTGATCTCTCATGGTAGAAGTGTGGGTCAATCCATGGAACTGTTAAGTTCGGTAATTAACATAAACATGAAGCAACCGCAGCAGGTTTTAAACAGGCTTTATAAGCATTTCAGTTGTATTGAAGGTATCCGTGTAGCCGTGCTGGGGCTGGCATTCAAACCCGATACAGATGATATGAGAGAGTCGCCTGCAATTCCTATTGTCTCTGAGCTGATCAGAAAAAGGGCTCAAGTAAGAGCGTATGATCCGGTAGCGGAAGATGAGGCTAAAAAGGTATTTGCTGACGGTGGTGTAACTTACTGCTCATCAATTGAAGAAGTTCTCGAGGATGTAGACGCTGTACTCCTGTTGACACGTTGGAGCGCATTCGAGAAATTACCGGAAACGATCAGGACAATGAATATCAATCCCGTGGTAATAGATGGTAGACGGATGTTACCTGTTGACGTGGTTGAGCGTTACGAAGGGATAGGGCTCAGTGTATCTTGATAACTATGGGGATTCGTCAAGGTAGACAGTGCTTTTTTAACACGGCAACATATCAAAAATGAAGCCTCAAATACGGACTTGAAACCAATGAAAGAGAATGACATGAAGTGTAGATTTTGCAACTCTGCTTTGCACCATACTTTTGCTGACCTGGGTATGTCGCCGCTGGCGAATTCCTATCTCAGCAAGAAACAAGCGATGCAAATGGAGCCATTCTACCCACTGCATGCCTATGTATGTGAAAAGTGCTTTCTGGTCCAATTGCCCATGTTCGAGACGTCGGAGAACATATTTAGCGACTATGCCTATTTTTCGTCCTACGCGGAGAGCATGCTGAAGCATGCCAAAGATTACGTCGACATGGTCGTTGCGCGGCTGGAACTAGGCACAGAAAGCCGGGTGGTTGAGCTGGCTAGCAATGATGGTTACTTGCTCCAGTACTTCAAGGAATATAGTGTACCTGTGCTGGGAATCGAGCCGGCACAAAACGTGGCCGAAGTGGCAATACAAAAAGGTATTCCCACGTCGGTTAAGTTCTTCGGTGTAGAGACTGCGAAAGAACTGGCCAGGGAAGGAAAGTATGCGGATTTAATGCTGGGCAATAATGTTTTGGCTCATGTGCCGGATTTGAATGATTTTGTTGCAGGCATGAAGATTCTATTGAAGCCGCAAGGAGTAATAACGATCGAATTCCCGCATCTCGCAGTGCTTATGAGGGATCGTCTGTTTGACACGATTTACCACGAACATTTTTCGTATTTTTCATTTATTACCGTCGAACGGGTATTTGCGGCCCACGGCATGACGCTATTTGATGTTGAGGAAATCTCTACGCACGGAGGTTCGCTAAGAATATACGCGAAGCATACCGAAGATCACAGTAAAACGGTCAGCACAAATGTCATACAGATGCGGGAACACGAGCAGAATGCCGGGTATGATGGAATAGATGTCTACGAGAATTTCGCTCAGGAGGTGATCGAAGTCAAGAGGAACATACTTGAATTTATGATCGATACAAAACGGCAGGGCAAAACAATCGCGGCCTACGGTGCTCCGGCAAAAGGGAATACTCTGTTAAACTATTGCGGAATACGCTCCGATATGATCGATTTTACAGTCGACATTAGTCCCCACAAGCAGAATCATTTTCTCCCGGGCGTCCATATACCCATATATGCTCCCGAGAGAATTAAAGAGGAGAAGCCCGATTATGTTGTCGTATTGGTCTGGAATCTTAAGGATGAAGTGATAAAACAAATGTCATATATCAGAGAGTGGGGCGGCAAATTCGTTACGCTTCTTCCCGAAGTGCACATCACGGATTAGTACCTGATGCGGCGATATTTACAGATTTTGTGAATGTGCTTTAGTAAATCCATAATACTGACCTCTTAGTCTATCTGCTGTGATTACAGAACTCGACAATATCGGCATAGAAATGCACCAGCTCGTTGAGGAGCTGTATCCCATATGCCGGAGTATAACGGGTGATGGTGTTCGGGATACGCTTGGTATTATTAACCAGCATATACCACTCGAAATTACCGAATTAGCCTCGGGCACCAAAGTATTTGACTGGGAAATACCCAGGGAATGGAACATCAAGGATGCCTACGTCAAAGATGGTAATGGCAAACGGATTATAGACTTTAATGCTTCCAATCTGCATGTTGTTAACTATAGTCAACCGGTTAACACGACAGTCGGTCTGGAAGAATTAAAACAACATGTTTACACGTTACCTGACCAGCCGGAGTTAGTGCCTTACAGGACATCGTACTACGAGAAGCAGTGGGGGTTTTGTGCGAGCCATATGTTGATGGAAAGCCTTGGGCAAGACAGCTACGAGGTATGTATAGATAGTTCGCATGAAAACGGATCTCTCACGTATGGTGAGTGCTATATTCAGGGAAGTTCGGACAACGAGTTCCTCTTGTCCTGTCATGTGTGCCATCCATCACTGTGTAATGACAATCTTTCAGGAATAGCGCTGCTGACGCTCCTGGGTAGGTTGCTGGAAAAGAGGAAGCATCTGCGTTATTCGTACCGTTTGTTGTTTATCCCGGCCACCATTGGGTCGATTGCCTGGCTGTGGAAAAATGAAAAACAAGTTAACCGTATCAAGCACGGTTTGGTCGTAACCTGTGTTGGTGATGGTGGCCGCTTCACTTATAAAAGGAGTCGGCGCAGTAATGTCGAGATAGACCGCGCGGTGGTCCACAGTCTACAGTCCTCAAATATGGATTATCGGATTAAGGAGTATTTTCCCTATGGATACGATGAGAGGCAGTATTGTTCTCCTGGGTTCGATCTGCCGGTTGGCTGTCTGATGCGATCTCCACATGGTGAATATGCGGAATATCATACCTCGGCAGATAATTTGGACTTTGTCCGTGCAGAGTTTCTACAGGAATCCCTAGAGCAATATCTGAACGTGATCGATATTATCGAAGGCAACGTGACCTACGTGAGTAAAAACATGAAGTGTGAGCCACAGTTAGGAAAGCGCGGTCTTTACAAGGCAATCGGTGGAGACGACGGTCGAGGGAATCAGCAGTTGGCGATGCTCTGGGTTCTTAGTTTGTCTGATGGCAAGCATACTCTTCTCGATATGGCGGAGCGATCTGGCATGGACTTTCGATTGCTTAAAAAGACTGCCGATGTCCTGTTCGAGCATGGTTTGCTTGAAGCGTTAAAGGATTAAGCGTGGAATCTGGAGAGCTTGCCGGAAAACGTGTACTGGTTACCGGCGCAAGAGGATTTATAGGTGCCAATCTTTGCGATGCACTAGTTGTAGCAGGGGCGAATGTGCATGCCGTGAGCCGTGTGGTAAAGGAAGATAAGAGTGATAATGTGCGTTGGTGGCAAGGCGACTTGGCAGATTTTGCTACTGCAGAGCATATTTTTGCGGAGGCCTGTCCCGAATACATATTTCATATGGCCGGGATTGCAGCCGGTTCACGGGATATCTCAATGGTGTTACCAACTCTGGATAGTAACCTAATAAGTACTGTCAACATGCTGGTATTAGCGAAGAAGGGCGAGTGTAAGCGTTTCATATTACCGGGATCCATGGAAGAGCCGGGAGATTGTGAAGCTGACGCAATTCCCAGTTCCCCATATGCGGCATCCAAATGGGGCGCGACGGTGTACGCAAAGATGTTTCATGCTCTGTATGATGTGCCTGTCGTTATACTACGGGTATTCATGGTGTATGGCCCTTCTCGCCAGAATCTGAATAAACTTATACCATACGTGATACTTTCACTACTCCGCCAGCGGGCCCCTTCGCTTGGGAGTGGGCAGCGCGACATCGACTGGGTCTACATCGATGATGTGGTGGATGCACTGCTGAAGTCTGCCGCCGCTCCTGACGTTATCGGGAAGACGCTGGACATAGGATCGGGAAAAGCTATATCCGTGCAGAAATTGGTGAGAGTGCTGGTGGATATTGTTAATCCGGAAATCGCGGTTGACTTTGGGGGATTGCCCGACCGGCCGTTCGAGCAGGAGAGAGTGGCAAACATAACCGATGCCGAAAAATTGATGGATTGGGAGCCTCGCACCAGTTTGCAGGAGGGTTTGAAAAAAACCGTTTCGTGGTATCGTGGCCGCGTAAAGATGGGAGATATCGACCTGTCATTTTAGTCACGGTTCGAGAGTGTAAAGAGCTCTGGTGAAGATGGCTGGTTCAGTAACAAGTAACAAAGTCAAGTATTGATATAGGAGTGGATTTGTGAAAGCGGTCATTCTTGCAGGTGGTTACGGGACAAGAATCAGTGAGGAAAGTAGCATCAGACCCAAGCCGATGGTAGAGATTGGAGGAAGGCCGATTCTGTGGCACATCATGAAAATCTACTCGGCATACGGCATCAATGACTTTATTATATGCTGCGGGTACAAGGCGAATGTAATTAAGGAATACTTTGCTAATTATCACCTTAATGGCTCAGATGTAAGCTTTGACCTGAAGAACGATAAAATGAAAATTCACAGTACTGAAGTCGAGCCCTGGCGCGTACACCTCATTGATACCGGGGATGGCACGATGACAGGGGGAAGGCTAAAACGGGTGCGCCAATATATTGGAGATGAAGCCTTCTGTTTTACCTATGGAGACGGGGTTTCCAGCGTGAACGTTGCTGAGCTGATAGCCTTTCACAAGTCACATGGATCGCTTGCCACTATCACCGCTGTGCAGCCACCAGGTCGTTTTGGTGCCTTCGATCTTGAGCACGGTCACGACAAGGTGCCTGCATTTATAGAAAAACCAGAAGGAGACGGAGCATGGATCAACAGTGGCTTCTTTGTTCTGGAGCCCGGTGCTCTGGATTACATTGAGGGCGATGGCACCGCTTGGGAGAAAGAACCTCTGGAGAGACTTGCCAATGCCGGAGAACTGACGGCATTCAGGCACACTGGATACTGGCAGCCTATGGATACTTTACGTGACAAGCACGTACTCGAAGAGTTATGGCAAACTGGACAGGCTCCATGGAAGGTCTGGGAATAACATATAATGGGGTTACTGACGTAAGGATGTTTTATGACTGCACCTTCTGGCAAGAATGATAATGTCACTGTTATCGAAGAGACAAGTACGTGGGCATTTCCCGACTTCAAGGAGCTGATAGCCTATCAGGATCTGCTTTATTTCCTCGTCTGGCGTGATATCAAGGTACTTTACGCCCAAACGATTCTGGGGCTTTCATGGGCAATACTTAATCCGCTGGTACAGATAGCTGTATTCAGCATTATCTTCGGTAAAATAGCCAAGCTGCCGACCGACGGCATTCCTTATGTGTTGTTTTCAACAGTGGCTATAATTCCTTGGACCTACATGTCCGAGTCGATGGGCGCGTCGAGTCAAAGCCTCGTCGCAGGACAAGGCATGCTAGGGAAGATTTATTTCCCGAGGCTTATATACCCGCTGACCCCGATTCTGGCTAAACTGCTTGATTTTAGTATTTCGCTGGTCTTATTGATCGGAGTGATGATTTATTATCAAGTCCCACCTACCTGGAATCTAGTTTATCTGCCCTTGCTGGTGCTGTTGATGATGACGTTTCCGGCGGCAATGGGTTTCTGGTTTTCGGCGCTCGCGATCAGATACAGAGATGTGAAGTTTGCGATGCCGTTTGTCATACGCATGCTTATCTATTCGGCGCCAATTCTCTATTCTGCATCTGCGATACCGGATCAGTACAGAATTCTTTACTCCCTGAATCCGATTGTCGCTGTTGTGGAAGGCTATCGAGCCAGCTTGTTGGGCATGCCGATGCCCTGGGAGTTTATTCTTCCAGGAGCAGCAACTTCATTGGTGTTGCTGATATTCGGTCTGATTTATTTCAGGAGAATGGAGCGCGTTTTTGTGGATGTAATATGAAAACAGATAATAGATCACATCTCGGGTGTAATTCAGGGAAATGTTCAGCAATTCCATTATAATCGCTGCACATCCAGACGATGAAGTCTTGTGGTTCAGTTCGATCCTGTCAAAAGTAGACGAAATCGTTTTGTGTTTCCTGGCCGTGCCGTCAAAACCCGTATGGACAGAAGGCAGGCAGAAATCTCTCAATGCTTATCCTCTAAATAATGTTCACTGCCTGGAGCTTGTGGAATCTGAAGTGTTTGAGGGTGTGGACTGGGATCGGCCCGTCACCACTGAATTTGGACTTAGGATTACGGAAAATCGTTTGTCTGACAAAGCATACAAGGAGAATTTTCACCTATTGAAAACCAGGCTTCGCGATCATATCAGAGGCTGCGATAATGTGTTTACGCATAATTCCTGGGGAGAGTATGGCCATGTCGAACATGTGCAGGTGTATCGTGCGGTGAAAGCCTTGCAGGAGGAAATGCAATTCAATCTGTGGTTCTCTAATTATGCCAGCAACAAGTCAGCATTTTTAATGGCAAGTCAGCTTCCGGAACTCACGACGCAAGTGACGATGCAAACAAACAAGCCATTAGCGGAACGTATAGCAGAAATCTACAAACGCAACGATTGCTGGACCTGGTACGATGATTACGTGTGGAGTGATAGCGAAGTTTTTATCAAAGAAACCGTCGCCCCTTCTGATGAAGCTAGATATGGTGCTTTGCTACAGATTAATTTGATAAAAATTGGTATACAACCTGATCAGCCTTCTAGCCTTGAACGGTTGAGTTTGAAGCTCAGAGGTAAATTGAAGAAGCTACTTCTTGCTACCTGATTAGCAGATTGATGATGAAGAAAAAAATAGTCAATAACCTGTTTCAGCGCTTTGGCTTCGAAATTCGTCGCTTTACGCCAGCCTTGTACAGAGATTTCGTATCCTTGAAGGCGATCGGGCCGGCAAAAGGTGACGTACTGCTGGCCTACATTGTGGATCCATTTTTGCTTAAAGAGGGGGGGCTTCCATCCAGCTCCCATACGCATCACATGGAGTCCCTTTTGATAGCAGAGGCTTTTCGAAGTCTGGGATATAACGTTGATGTAATCGACTATCGTAATGGGGTATTCAAACCCAGAAAGAACTACACATTCTTCGTGTCGGCAAGAACCCATTTTACACGAATCGCGTCGCAGCTAAACCATGACTGTATAAAGATCGCGCACCTGGATACCGCTCACTTTCTGTTCAATAATGCGGCGGCATACAGGCGTTTACTAGAGCTTCAACAGCGAAGAGGTGTAACAACTGCGAGCCTGAAGTGGATCGAGCATAATTATGCTCCGGAAAGTGCCGACTATCTTACCGTGTTAGGTAACGGCTTTACAGAGAGCACCTACAGTTACAGTAAGAAGCAAATTTTCCGGTTGCCAGTCCCAGCGCCAGATACCTGTCCACCCTGTTTTCAGAAAGACTTCAGTCAATACAAGAACAGATTTCTGTGGTTAGGAAGCAGTGGTGTTGTGCATAAGGGTTTGGATCTCGTTCTAGATGTATTCAGCGAACTACCGGATCATCACCTGACGGTGTGTGGACCGCTTGACGACCCGGCAGAATCGGAGTTTCAACGAGCATATCATCGAGAGCTATACGAGACCGCTAACATCGATACTGTTGGCTGGGTAGATGTAAGCAGCCAGAAATTTGTCGACATCACCAGCAAGTGTTGTGCATTAATCTATCCATCGAGTTCAGAAGGCCAGGCAGGTGCAGTAGTTACCTGTCTTCAGGCAAGCCTAATTCCTTTGGTGAGCTATGAATCGGGTATTGATGTCGGGGACTTCGGTATAATCTTAAAGGGCTCCTCACACTTGGAAATCAAGGATGTCATTATGAAAATTTCCGAGAAACCGAATGCGGAATTAGCGGAAATGTCTCGGGGATCTTATGAGTATGCAAAATCAAACCATAGTAAGGAAAATTACCGCAAGGAATTTAGAAGAGTAATAGTAGAGATAGGTACTGAAAGAGGTTTACAAATGCAGTAGTAAGGGCGGTTGGTATTGACGCGAATAACAATTAGCTGAGGGAGAATTCTTTTGCTGATTATGAAGCAAATGGTTTCCCGTGTACAAATGAAGTGGGAAGCTGAATCTGGAAATGTGTGATGACTAAATTGCGCGCGAATATAAGCTTTAGGGCGGGTTTGATTATAATGGTGTCTTTATTATGACTGGTTCAAAGTTAGCGATTAAAGTTGAAAATATAAGCAAGCGCTATCGGCTTGGGGCAAAGGAACAGCAGTACGATAGTTTTGGCGAGTCTTTGTTGGGCCTGTTGAAAAGCCCGATGAAAAACTATCAGAAATACCGCTCCCTGTATGACTTTAGTGACGTCGAAGGCAAAACCGGCGCCGGTGCGGCGGGTAACGGGGGCAAGAACGTACTTTGGGCTGTTCGGGATATTTCATTCGACATAGCCGAAGGTGAGGTCGTGGGTATTATCGGTACAAACGGTGCCGGAAAATCCACGCTGTTGAAAATTCTGTCCCGCATTACGCCGCCATCAACAGGGCGTATAGAGTTGCATGGGCGCGTAAGCAGCCTGCTCGAAGTCGGAACCGGTTTTCACCCGGAACTCACCGGTAGGGAAAATGTCTACCTGAACGGCACGATATTGGGTATGCGTAAAGTCGAGGTCGACCGCGTCTTTGATGAGATTGTCGATTTCTCGGGGGTAGAAAAATTCCTCGATACGCCCGTGAAACGTTACTCCAGTGGCATGCGAGTACGTCTGGCGTTTGCGGTAGCCGCGCATCTTGAGCCGGAACTTATGATCGTTGACGAGGTGCTGGCGGTCGGAGATGCCAGTTTCCAGCGGAAGTGCATGAATAAAATGCAGGAAGTTGGTGAAAGTGGGCGGACGGTATTGTTTGTTTCACACAACATGCAGGCAGTTACGCGTATGTGTCAGCGCGTAATACTTCTGGATGAAGGCAAGGTCCTCAAAGACGGAACGCCCCATAATGTCGTAAGCGCATATCTTAAAGGTGAGAGCGCAAGTACGGCAGAGAAGTTGTGGGGGACGGGTGTATCAGCGCCCGGCGGAGATGTCGCCAGGCTGAGGGCTATTAGATTACGTGCTCCAGATGGAGCGGTTACCGATACAGTTGATATTCGTAATCCGACAAATATAGAAATCGAATACGAAGTAATCAAGTCTGGCTATATCTCAATGCCAATGTTTTCCCTTTGGAACCAAGAGGGGATGGTTATCTGCCTGGCAATGGATCAGGACAAGGAATGGCGCAGTCGCGCCAGAGCACCGGGTCGTTATGTTAGCATCGGGACCATACCGGGGAATTTTCTACCGGAGGGTATGTTAACAGTAAGTACGTCACTTTGGGCGCTGGAACCCTCGAGAAGCTGTGAATATTTTGTTCGGGATGTGCTTGCATTTCACGTAGTGGACAGTACCGAGGGGGACAGCAGCCGTGGTAGCTGGCTGGGGGACCTTCCGCCGGTAATTCGGCCATCATTTGATTGGACGACAACCATGTTGGAAAGCGAAGCTCCAAACAGGTAATCGCTTTAATGGCACTGCCGAAGGCAGGCGCGGCAACTGCCGTGACAATGTTGTAGCAGAAAGCTTCTTCCAGTGTTACTTAAGCGTGAGCGGGTGAAGCGAAAGATATACAAAGCACGTGACACTGTTCGCAGCGACATCTTTGATTATATCGAGTTGTTCTTCAACCCAAAGCGCAAACATGGTTGCAATGGCAATCTGTCGCCAGCAGAGTTTGAGAAACAGTATTTCCTGAAACTCGGGAGTGTCTAGAAAATCGGCGGCGATTAAGGCAAAGTTCATGTCCTGAACTTGAACTGGCAGTCATCACCATCACGCCGGTAACGTCAGATTGAATCTGAACTACCACATCTCATGGTTTTATCGAGTGCCTTTGACTGAAGATTTTATATTATCAGTTATGTTCTTAATTAATTCCCATATTTTAAATGCATATATCAATAACTTCACATTCCGTGACTTGATTATCCATGAAGGTGGTTTATTAAAGACAGGATGGAATATTCTTTTGCCATTATCATTGGCTAGCTGAGCTAATATTGCTGATGTGGGTATGGCATTACTGACGGCATTGAGCGTTTTTTCTTCCCAAGGGGCATTTCTCGTCTCAGGATTTGCCGCCCACCATGGATCAAATTGTTTGTCTTTACAGATTGGAGTGTTGAATACTTTAGCAAGTGTAGGAAATTTATACTCGAGAAAACCTGTTTCAGGTGCGCCTATATTCGCATACTGTTCCAAGAAGGTTCTTGGTAAACATACTACAATAAACAAACAGGCATAAACGTCACTCTCGTATGAATACTTCTCTTTTAGCATTTTTTTGAATTCCAGTAATTCGGGGTTTTCCGGGCTACCCCATGACCACCAGGAATCAATCTCTTTCAATGGCTTGAATCCGGATAACAATATCTCTCCCTGACGCAGATTTGAAAATAGGTTTTCTATTGGCGCCAGTATCAACATGTCCCATTGCATAACAAAAACAGTATCCCATTCGAGAAAGTTGCCTCTCTCCACAAACCATGTTGATATTAGCTGTTCGCCATGCTTCCATTTCCATTCAGGGTTCTTCTCATAATGATATGCATAGAAATCATCGACGAGCATATGAACTGAATCTCTCGCCATATCAGATTTATCAAGGGGTCCGCCATAAAGTGCAAATATCTTTATGTCACTATTAGATTCTCTGAGGCATTTTAATCTATCTTTGCATATATCAAATTCTTTATAGAACCAAAATAAGATATCTGGCTTCATAATTGACCTTGATAGAAAAATATAGTGGCAAGTATGTTTACTCAAGTACGCTGGTAGTGTCAAATATCTTCCGCACTTTTGATCAGCAGTGTTCCATTAGGTTAAGCAGAATATTGTTGCTCCGATGACTGTTTCTCAAAGGTCTCCATTGAAAGGTAACGATGCATTCCCGATTTGCTTCCCGCGATGGGCCGGAGTCGAGCTGTGACCCGCATTAAACCTGAGTTTCCGTCCGGGAATGTGCCGACAATCCTAGGTTAGTGTTTCTCCCATGGCGGTACCCACAGCTCGGCAGCCTTAAAACCACTATGTGTCGTAGCGTTTGGGCGCAATGTGGTCGGCCTTTTTGGTGGCTGCATCCAGGCTCCTATGGGCATGAATTGCTTAAGCATCAAAGGGGCCCGCTTGACCTTGCAACTTCGCCAGTCGGACCGGGGTAGTAGTCTCCGGCCGGCTCCACGAGCCTCAGGTAGGCATCTGGGACTGTAACCCTCGCGTATATTAGTGGCATACACGAATAGAGTTCTCCGGCGTAAACTACGCAAACGAGGAGAACGACATGAAAAAATCGCGTTACACGGAAACACAGATCATCAAGGTCTTGAAAGAAGTGGAAGGCGGCCGACTGGTCAAGGAAGTCTGCCGGGAATACGGCATCTCGGACGCCATCTATTACAACTGGAAGGCGAAGTACGGTGGCATGGAAGCATCGGACGTGAAGCGACTGAAAGAGTTGGAGGATGAGAACCGGCGCTTAAAGTGCATGTTTGCCGAGCTGAGCCTGGACCACATGATCCTCAAGGACATCGTTGAAAAAAAGCTGTAAAGCCCGCAGTCCGGCGTGAGCTGGTGGATTATGCCAGAGCGGGCTTTGATGTGAGTTTGCGACGGGCCTGTCGGGTGGTGGGCATCAGCGATGCCCTGTATCGCTATCAACCGGATCGCACGAAGGACGAACCGGTGATCACGGCCTTGCTGGACGCGGTTGAGCGTTACCCGGCCTACGGCTTCAGCAAGCTGTTCAAGATTCTGCGCCAGATGCGTCTGAAGCGCGGAGAGTTCGGTATCACCATTTTCAAACTCGTAATCTGCGTAAGCCGCTGTATCTGTTTACGATTTAACCGATGGAAATCCAAACGCAGCCGGTCTATTAGTTGGCGAGAACTGAAAAATGGCGTGCAAAATACTGCTCTTCAATTCCAGGAACTGGCGCTTCCACTGGTTAATCTGGATATGTTGAACCTGGTGCTCGTTGGCCAACGCGCTTGAGATCTTTAGGCCTTTGACAACCTCCAGGTCGACATCCGCTTTTGAGCATGATTGACAGCTCATTCTTGTAGAAATTTCGCATGTCGTTCTTTATAGCACCCCGTTTAGTTCTTGGGAACCACTTCCGGGCCCTGGCCGGTATAATATCAGACTGTAGAATTCATCCACATGGTAGGCGATTATCTGGGATATGCGCTCGGGGTATAACCTGGGCTGCCGTTGTAGTAACTGGTAAGGCGATCAATTATCGAAGGATAGCGCCGCATTAGTGGATGTCGAAGCTGATTTGTTGAGGGCGGGTTTGATTATAATGGTGTCTTTATTATGACTGGTTCAAAGTTAGCGATTAAAGTTGAAAATATAAGCAAGCGCTATCGGCTTGGGGCAAAGGAACAGCAGTACGATAGTTTTGGCGAGTCTTTGTTGGGCCTGTTGAAAAGCCCGATGAAAAACTATCAGAAATACCGCTCCCTGTATGACTTTAGTGACGTCGAAGGCAAAACCGGCGCCGGTGCGGCGGGTAACGGGGGCAAGAACGTACTTTGGGCTGTTCGGGATATTTCATTCGACATAGCCGAAGGTGAGGTCGTGGGTATTATCGGTACAAACGGTGCCGGAAAATCCACGCTGTTGAAAATTCTGTCCCGCATTACGCCGCCATCAACAGGGCGTATAGAGTTGCATGGGCGCGTAAGCAGCCTGCTCGAAGTCGGAACCGGTTTTCACCCGGAACTCACCGGTAGGGAAAATGTCTACCTGAACGGCACGATATTGGGTATGCGTAAAGTCGAGGTCGACCGCGTCTTTGATGAGATTGTCGATTTCTCGGGGGTAGAAAAATTCCTCGATACGCCCGTGAAACGTTACTCCAGTGGCATGCGAGTACGTCTGGCGTTTGCGGTAGCCGCGCATCTTGAGCCGGAACTTATGATCGTTGACGAGGTGCTGGCGGTCGGAGATGCCAGTTTCCAGCGGAAGTGCATGAATAAAATGCAGGAAGTTGGTGAAAGTGGGCGGACGGTATTGTTTGTTTCACACAACATGCAGGCAGTTACGCGTATGTGTCAGCGCGTAATACTTCTGGATGAAGGCAAGGTCCTCAAAGACGGAACGCCCCATAATGTCGTAAGCGCATATCTTAAAGGTGAGAGCGCAAGTACGGCAGAGAAGTTGTGGGGGACGGGTGTATCAGCGCCCGGCGGAGATGTCGCCAGGCTGAGGGCTATTAGATTACGTGCTCCAGATGGAGCGGTTACCGATACAGTTGATATTCGTAATCCGACAAATATAGAAATCGAATACGAAGTAATCAAGTCTGGCTATATCTCAATGCCAATGTTTTCCCTTTGGAACCAAGAGGGGATGGTTATCTGCCTGGCAATGGATCAGGACAAGGAATGGCGCAGTCGCGCCAGAGCACCGGGTCGTTATGTTAGCATCGGGACCATACCGGGGAATTTTCTACCGGAGGGTATGTTAACAGTAAGTACGTCACTTTGGGCGCTGGAACCCTCGAGAAGCTGTGAATATTTTGTTCGGGATGTGCTTGCATTTCACGTAGTGGACAGTACCGAGGGGGACAGCAGCCGTGGTAGCTGGCTGGGGGACCTTCCGCCGGTAATTCGGCCATCATTTGATTGGACGACAACCATGTTGGAAAGCGAAGCTCCAGGTTCCGTAATCATATCGAGCCAGTAAAATAGTGCCAAGAAAGTATCAACTCCAGGATGCAAGATGAATAATATTGTTTTACGTACTAAATCCAGTGTTAAGGCTTTGTTGCCACGGTCCTTGCGAATCTGGATGGCGGAACGCCGCAGAGCTGAGCAGGAAAGGCGGAGTAAAGAGCTTTTCGAGAATAACCTGAGAAAAACGGATATATTCCTGGTTGGTCATCCAAAGTCTGGCAATACCTGGATGGCATACATGTTAGCCATACTCGCGAACAATGATTACAAAAAGCGCGTGAATATTTCCAATGTTGGAGAATTTATCCCGACAATCCATGAGGCTGACCACAGGATTGCTGAGTATAGTAATCTTTCTGACCCTAGGATTTTCAGGAACGAGGGGCCAAAGTACCCGGAGTTGTATCCGAAGACAATTTATATCCTGCGCGACCCGCGATCCGCATTGCTATCCTATTACCACCATTGCGTCCACGATACGGGTAGAACCGACTGGAAGATTGCCGACTTCGTTGACGAGATGATTACACAGGGATGCATAAGAACTCTTGAACCTTTCTTGATCAGATGGGATCGGCAGGTGGAGGCCTGGTTGGAGCGTGCGCAAAGTCAGCCCGTCACGTTTGTGAAATATGAAGATTTGATGCGGGATTGTTATGCAGTTCTGGAACGCTTAAACGACTTCCTTGGGCTTGAATGCGACGAAAACATTATCACAATGGCTGTCGAGAGAGGAGGCTTTTCCAATATGCGCAAAGATGAGAAAAAGTACGGTGCAGAGTCATATCCTGGTGAACAGGGGAAGAAAGGATTCTTTGTGCGCAAGGGAAAAATAGACAGTTGGAAAGAAGAGATGCCTGACCAGGTGATCGAAAAAATTGAAAAGTCATTTTATCCTACAATGAAAAAAATGGGATACCTCGATAAGGTTTAACAATAAAATACTATGTTTTCTACCCTGCCAGGGAGCTTTAACGGCTGCAGAATGATCCCTCATAGGGGGCCGTTTAGTCCGAGGTGGTGTTGGCTCTTCTGTTGGTCGTTTTGTGAAATGCTATAAGTGTTTTCGAAAAGGGAGTGACTGAACGCAAAGAAGCGGCGACACAAGTAACTTGAAGATGAAGATCAATCCACGAATGCTGTTATCCTTGTTGACTCAAGCGAAACAGGTGAGTTAACATCCGCTAATATGCTCCAAAGGCGCGGTGAAGGGGGTCTCCAGGAACAGCAGGGGTTCCTAATCCTTGAGTTTGGAAAGGGGTCCTCCTTGCTTGGCAATGCCTTAAAGCCGCCCTGCCTCACACAATTGTTGACCTCTTTACGGCCAGTATGATTTAGGTCAATTTCTGTGGAGGGAGCCTGCCGATAAATACCGAAAACACTCGTAAAGCAAGAATGAACCTGATCCAAAAAATTGCTGTGTTCTATCTGGTCGCCTTGGGGTTCATGGCTTGGGGTATAGCGATCGGTAAGTATGAAGTATTTCCATTCCTGATACTCAAGGAGTTCCAGGATTTCGTGGAAGGGGATCCTCTTGGCAGAGATACGTCAGTTGCTGACAAGATGTTAAACGATCTCGGACTTGAGCCTCGACGACACCTGAGAGAGTATCCAGCTAATGCAGCGGCAGGCACCAGAGCCATCGAAGTACCTGGGTTGAAGGATAGACGAGAGATCCCGTTGGTATTCGTTTCCCCCGATCACCAAGAGGGCTATCGTGCCATATTCGGTGCGTTCGATTTCGAGAACTCATTCTGGGGCGGTATTCTTCTGGGCCCTGCTGGGGAACTCTTACAGACTTGGGATCTATCCACTGATCATTTGCCCATGAGTAAGGGTAACGATGAACTGAGAAATCTTTATGGAGTACACATTTCCTCTGATGGCTCTGTAATTTTCACCCAACAGGAAGATGGTGGTGGGATTGTCAAAGTCGATGGTTGCGGCAAAATTCTGTGGAGTCTGGAAGGCTACTATCACCATGCCATTTCTCCTACAGAAGATGGAAACTTCTGGACGTTCGTTGGAAAAGAAAAGGATTTGGATCACAAGTTGGCGAAGATCTCTATGGAAACAGGAGAGATCGAGACCGTCATAGATATGCGGGAGGTTCGCAAACGGAATCCGTTCGTGCATATATTCAATCTACAAATACCTTCGCTGCAAGGATACCTGGAGAATGCAGACGTATCCCATGGGAACGACATTGCACCACTGTTTTCAGATCGCTCGGCACAGTTCAAGGGCTTTGAACCCGGCGATCTGCTTATCAGTTACCGGACTCAGAATCTGGTCTTCGTACTTGATCCCGACACGCTGAAGATCAAATGGTGGCGAATCGGTCCATGGGACCGCCAGCATGATCCGGATTGGGAGGCCGACGGAACAATTACCGTGTTTAGCAATAATCAGGTGACTGATCGGCCAGTCTCGGACATTGTTTCAATTGATCCTGATTCATTCGAGTCACGCGTGATCGTGGATGGAGAAAACTACAACTTTTATTCTGCAATTAACGGCTCTCATCAAAGCACTGAGTTTGGCACCATTCTAGTTTCGAGCACGACTCAAGGGTGGGCATTCGAAGTGGATCGAGATAATCAAGTAGTATTTTCGTTTGTCAATAACTACGATAGCAAAAATAATAAATCGCTTAATGTGTCCGCAGCTTACCGACTACCGGAACGCTATTTCGACGAGAAGTTTTGGGAGAAATGTGCAAAATGAAATACCTCTTCTTTGTGGTAATATTGGCCACCATAATGACCGATGCGCAGGCTTACATTGGCCCAGGTCTTGGAGCGGGCGCGATCGGTGTGATACTCGGGCTGATCGCATCGATTTTTGTGGCAGTTTTCGCGGTTTTCTGGTACCCGATAAAGCGCGCGCTCAAAAAGAACCGCAATAAGGCCAACGACGCAACGCTGAAGGATGCAGAACCTGATATCAGGAAGGATGAATAGTGACTTATCTAACCGCTACTCTCGTGACCATAGTAGCGGTCGAACTGTTTTTCCGCCTTCGACCCATGGGGCTGGTAGACCAGTTGTCCGAAACGCTGAAAAAAGTCGTGTGGGTGATGATGTCGAAGTCGATTTCGGATCATTGGAAGGAGAAAGTACTGCTGATCTATTCCGGGCGTATTGCCCTGATCACGCTGAAAATAGCGGCGCTTATTGGTGGTATAGGGCTTTTTGTCCTGGTGTTCTCAGGAATTCTGGATAAAGTTTTCTCGCTACCGGGATCCACCGTCGATTTACTCATGTCTTGGCTGGGCTTGAGTCTGGCGACAGTGGCGTCAGTCGCATACTACTTTTTGAGGCGCCGCATTGTCTCATAGCGACTATGGGTTGGCTTCTCGATTACTGCATCGTATTGCATTAGGAGTTCCGTTCGTCACGCAGGCCTCCTTCGAAATCGAGAGAATGTTAAAAGGAGTCGAGCACTCCCGCAATGGGCGACACATTTTCGTCACGGGTTTGGCCCGAGCCGGCACAACTATCCTGCTTCGCGCACTCTATAGCACCAAGGGATTTCGTTCCCTGACCTATCGAGATATGCCCTTCGTCCTTATGCCCAACGTTTGGAAGCAACTTTCAAAGGCATCACGCAAGTATGAAGATGAGAAAGAACGCGCGCACGGTGACCGAATTCAGGTAAGTTTCGATAGCCCCGAGGCGTTCGAGGAGGTGTTCTGGCGCACATTCTGCGGGGATGACTACATCAGGACTAACCACCTGCAACAGCATTCAGTAGATGCGGAGACTATCGATCATTTCGTTGAATTCGTTGCGCAAGTTCTGGCCAGCAGCGACTCGGTAAAGACAAGCTATCTCTCGAAAAACAACAATAACATACTCAGACTGACTGCCATACGAGAGGCGTTTCCGAATGCGGCCATCATCATTCCGTTTCGCGATCCTGTTCAACAGGCGAATTCTCTGCTCAAGCAGCACCTCTTGTTCTCTGAGCGACACCAGCGCGATCGCTTTTCATACGACTACATGCGATGGTTGGGTCACCACGAGTTCGGGTTGACTCACAAGCACTTCAGATTTGGAACGAACGAAAGCTCTCGTTACTCTATGTATGACTCGTCGAACATCAATTACTGGGTGAACATGTGGCTTACTATTTACAGCTACGTATACGAGGCCATGCCGGAAGGATCGATGCTCGTTTGTTATGAGAGTCTCTGTGACCGGCCTGCGGAATCCATGGGTAAAATTCTGGATTTTGCCGGCGTCGAGTGCGCTACGGACTCGATCTCCACGATGTTCGAAACGCCGCGTCGAAGTGAGGTAGAAGGCCTGGACCAAGAGCTCGTGGCTGAGGCACTATCCCTTTACGAAAAGATGCGTGAAGGCTGAATGTGCGTTTCTCGAAGGGCGTCAAGATAAAAAATGTAAATACGCCCCATCTTTTATTTAGCATGTCTGTTCGCCAGGCGTTTCTCACAATAGAATGAAAATAGTTGTTGGGCGCTCTTTTACAACAAATAAAAAAATCGACAGGCCATTCGATCGAGCTATAGATGCTATGCTGCAGCCTAAGCTTACGAATGCAACTTCTGAGGGAATAGATCCAATTTTATCGTTTGACAGTGAATTCTTTTTTGTTGCCCGACGTATCGAGCATCAAGGGCATTTGTCTACCAAGTTTGTCAGTTCGTTGAACCAGGGGTTTGCCATTTTAGTATAGCCGCCGGCATTCGGGTGTAGATCATCCGCCATATCATCTGGGTAGATAAGGACATCATGCTGGTTAACAACGATGATGTCATCGCCATTGGCAATTCGGTTATCGGCCATTGTCAGAAGACTGCTGTTAAACACAAGTACTTCCGGTTCAAGCGGATCCTGATCGATTATCTGGGCCAGCAAAACGGTGACATATTTGTCGTTGGTGATCTCCCACAAATCGATCTCGTTGAGTATGGTTTCTACATCGGGGATGGTGGCAGCCGCACTCTGACCCTGAGCCAGGTCGTTTGTACCAATATGGAGCAGGATTATATCCGTCGGGTTGGCATCCAGCCAAGCACGTACACCATCAGTGGGGTAACCACCATCCCGGCCCCAGGCGATTTCAAGCGCTGTCCAACCCTGTTGTCCTTGGTTGTTAAAATCGAAATCGGGCACGCCAAAGCCAAAGGTTTGCGTGCCAACGAAATCGAAGCTGAAACCGTCCGCAACCAACCGATCATAAAGCGCCTTGCGGTATGCGACCTTGGTTTCAACTGGCGGCACTGGACCGGACTCGGTACCTGCTGTAGTAGAGTCACCCAGTGGCATGATGGTCAGATCCACGATAACGGTCTCCGTGCCAATGTCGAAGTTGCCATCGGGGTCCGCGACACGAAATGTAAATGTGTCAGTGCCCCTGTCGCCGCCGCTGGCAAGGGAGGCGGGCGTATAGGTAAATGCACCTGTTGTGGGGTCGGTAATGGTGACTTCACCACCGTAGGTTGTGGTATAAGGACCGGTTGAACCATCTGCAAGGCTATACATCAGGAGAGACGGGGTTTCCGGATCAGTCGCTTGTAGCGTGCCGATCAACGCCTGTCCCTGACGGGTCGTACCACAGCCACCGGTGGCAACGGGGGAGTTACCCGTAGTAGTCACCGCATAGACTTCGAAATCAATGAGTGCATAGCCCCACTGCGTGCCCCGCGTGGTGCCGTACATGCGCACATAGCGCGCGTCGGCGGGGGTGAGGAAGGTATTGTCGTCAAGGCCGCCGTTACCGGCGGTCTCGGAAAATGCCGGATTCCAATTTGACCCATCCAACGACACCTGAATCTCATAGACCGAGGCGTAGCCGCCCGCCCAGTTCAACACCACGCGGTCGATGGGATATACCGCCCCCAGGTCCAAGGAAATCCACTGCGTCTCGGTAAACAGCGGATCCGTCAAAGGATAATCACTCGACCAGCGGGTCGTGCCATCGCCGTCCACCGCATTCTGCGGCACAAAGCCTCCTACCGACGAGGAGGCCGTCGCGGCCTTATTCAGTGCCAGATCGCCTGACGGTACCGGCAAGGTGTCCACTACCGTGACCTCAGCGGTGCCGCTGACCGTGCCGTCGGCAGTTGCTGTGACCGTGAAAGGCCCGCCCATCGTCGTCGCCGTGAAAAGCCCGCTGCTGGGGTCGATGGTGCCGCCGCCCGGTTCCACCGCCCACTCGAGCGTGGTCGTTGTGAACTCTGCCCCAAACTGGTCCAGCCCCATGGCGGTAAAGGGCTGGATGTTGCCGATCGCCACCGTCGCTGCCGTCGGCGTAACACTCACCGAGGTCAGGACCGGCGGGGCGGTCACCGCATAGACTTCGAAATCAATGAGTGCATAGCCCCACTGCGTGCCCCGCGTGGTGCCGTACATGCGCACATAGCGCGCGTCGGCGGGGGTGAGGAAGGTATTGTCGTCAAGGCCGCCGTTACCGGCGGTCTCGGAAAATGCCGGATTCCAATTTGACCCATCCAACGACACCTGAATCTCATAGACCGAGGCGTAGCCGCCCGCCCAGTTCAACACCACGCGGTCGATGGGATATACCGCCCCCAGGTCCAAGGAAATCCACTGCGTCTCGGTAAACAGCGGATCCGTCAAAGGATAATCACTCGACCAGCGGGTCGTGCCATCGCCGTCCACCGCATTCTGCGGCACAAAGCCTCCTACCGACGAGGAGGCCGTCGCGGCCTTATTCAGTGCCAGATCGCCCGGCGCTGCTTTCGCGAGTGGCGGGGACATGATTGCGGCTAGCAACACCAAATAGACAACCGACATTTTTATCAGGACACGACTAAATGACGTTTTTAACTGCTGGACCATCAATCTTTTCCCGCACACCTGTTTTGAATGTTTTGCGAATGTGGAAGGACGGGCGTCCTTCATCATTAATCGCAGCTTTATTGCCCAATCATGCTGCCAACTACTTTAGGATTATACCGGAAGCCTTTTAGACATTGTAATGCAAAATTATTATGTTCTAATCTGGAATAGTAGACTCTGGGTGAGTTTCCTGGGATTTTGGACTTGCTTATTGCAATAATTGCTTCCTTGAGCTGGGCTTCTTCATTACACCTGTAATTAGCGACACGCAATAACCGTACCGATCTTAAATTTATACTTGCGATCAGTTACTAAGCGAACCTGAAGGTCGTTCCCATCACTGGTTTGTAAAAGCTGGCGACAATCGCGGCTGACGCCTAATGCCTCCTATGCATCTCTAATTACAAGATAAACAAAGAGTAAATCCGGCGGCTGGATGATGTTTAACCCCAAGTAAAAGAAGAAATGGTCGTAAATATTATCGACAGCTCACTCAATATATGGTGGAATCTTTATTGCACCGCCATGGAGTTGACTCAGAGTGGCTTAATGGGTGAACTGGTGCTCGAGATCAACAGATCAAATACGCTTCGGGACAAGGACAATGTTGCCGCCCTGAAGCGTGTTAATCACGCGATTCCTTAAGATGCGACTGGATGATGGTAGAAAACTCACTCTAATAAGGGAATGGACACGGCTTAATCAGGTTTGATGATAATTATATTTTGGCGTGCTCAATAAATGCTTCAAGGACATTTGTCTACCAGGTTCATCAATTCGTTGAACCACGGGCCCGCCATTTTGTCATAGCCACCAGCGGTTGGGTGTAGACTATCCGCCATATCATCCGGGTAGGTAAGGGCATCATGCTGGTTAACAACGATGATGTCATCACCATTGGCAATCCGATTGTTAGCCATTGCCAGCACGTTACTGTTGAAAACGGAGAAATCCGGGTCAAGCGGGTTCGCGTCGATAATAAGGGCCAGCAAGACGGTGACGGGGGTGCCGTTGTCGCTTTCCCAGAGATCAATCTCATCGAGAATGGATTCTACGTCGATGGCAGTGGCAAACGCAGGCTGACCCTGCGCCAGGTCGTTGGTGCCAATGTGGAGCAGGACGATATCTGTCGGGTTGGTATCCAGCCAGGCACGTACACCATCAGTGGGGTAACCACCGGCCCGGCCCCAGGCTATGTCAGAGGCTAACCAGCCCGGATGCCCTTCGTGGTTGAAGTCAAAATTGGCGAATCCGTAGCCATCATTCAATGTGCCGACAAAATCGAAACCGAACCCGTCCGCGACCAACCGATCATAAAGCGCTTTGCGGTAAGCGACCCTGGTTTCAGCTGGCGGCACAGGACCCATATCGCCTCTAGTGATGGAGTCACCCAGTGGCATGATGGTCAGATCCACGATGACGGTCTCTGTAGCGCTGTCAACGCCGCCATCGGGATCAATGACATTAAATACAAATGTGTCAGTGCCTCTGTCGCCGCCGCTGGCAAGGGAGGCGGGCGTATAGGTAAATGCGCCGGTAGTGGGGTTAGTAATGGTGACTTCGCCGCCCTTGGCTGTCGTGAAGGGACCGGTCGAACCGTCGGCCAGAGTGTACATAAGGAGTGAAGGGGTTTCCAGATCAGTTGCTTGTAGCGTGCCGGCCAGCGTCTGTGCCTGAGGGGTCGTACCACAGCTGCCCGCGGCAACGGGAGGATCGTTGACTGCGGCGATGCTGACAGTCACCGCAGCAGGATTGGAATCCGTCTGGCCATCATTGGCCTTGAAGGTGAAGATATCCACACCGCTTGCATTTGCATTGGGGGTGTAAGTGAAGGATCCGGTAGCCGGATCAGTGATGACCGCCGTCCCCTGGCTGCCGTTGCTGACAATGCTAAAAATCAGGGGGTCGTTATCAACGTCGCTGGCACTGAGGGCACTTTGGGCGGACGAGTCTTCGTTAACGGCAAGGCTGAGTGCCCGGGCAATCGGGGCATCTTCTGCAGGCGTGATGTTGATGGTCACGGTTGCTGTGTTAGAATCTTTAGCCCCGTCATTTGCCTTGAAAGTGAAATTGTCGACGCCATTCTTATCCGGGGAAGGTGTATAAGTGTAAGCGCCGGTCGCCGGATCCGTAATGACGGCGTTGCCCATGGTGCCGTTGCTGACAATGCTAAAAGTCAGGGGATCATTATCGGGATCGCTAGCGCTCAATGCGCTGCTGGTTGGTTGGTCTTCATAGGCCGGCAGGACACTAGCAGACGCTACAGGGGCGGCCGCAGTGCCCGCGGGGTTAGCGCTACCACCACCACCACCACCACCACATCCAGCAACCAAGGCGGCAGTTATAATTACCGACAGTGCAGGGTATCGGCGCGGGAGGGAGATAGGGTGAATTGGAAACTTCTTCATAATTAAGCTACTTACTTAAGACAACAGCCACTTAAGACAACAACTTCCATTATAATATTCTGCTTGATATACGAATACTTCAACAACTTGATACTGTGTATCATAATACTGTAGTTTGTGGCAACTTACACTAAGTATAATTGTAAAATTGCCCGACACCAAATATTTGGTGCCGGGCAGTTTTTTACTTAATCCAACCGGTTACGGTTAGGTTAGCGTACACACCGAAAGCCGAACTCGGGGTTCGTGGCAGTTGGAGGCGGGCCGGCTAAGGATTTGGTGGTTCCAGCCCCGCTCAGGTAGCCCGATCCGAGTACCCGGCCATCCAGGTCATCCGTACTCGCGTCTGCGCCGGTCTGGTTCAGATCCGCGGTCCATTCCCACAGGTTTTCGACCATATCCAAAGCGCCGGCAGTGGATACACAGGCTGCGGTTGTGCCGGTTGCCACCAAAGCACCGGTACTGGGACACAGTGTTTCATCGGTTCCTGAAGCGGCCATTTGCCATTCGGCAGTAGTCGGGAGCCGCTTGCCGACGTTGGCGCAGGCCTGGTTTGCCTGGTACCAGGTGACTAATGCCGCGGGGAAAAAAGTTGCTTCACTGCGGGCATAGATTGGATTTGCTGCGCCATCACCGCAGTCGCTGCCGTCCGCCGCGCAAGGATAAAAGGGGGCACCGCCTGCCGGTGATATCTGACTGCCACCCGTAGCAGCGGTCCACAGGCTGGACTCATACTTGTCGACACACAGTGAACCGACGGCCACCATGTCGGACGGGCAGCTGGCGTCGCTCTGAAGTGCAGAGATAGCGGATGTGTTGACGCCGATCGCGGTCGTATTGGTAGTGATATTACCGGTGTTGACACTAATCGCGTTGGTATTGGTTGTGATATTGCCGGTATTGGTAGCGATTGCACCGGTATTGGTTGTGATATTGCCGGTATTAGTGGCGATATCGCCAGCGTTATCATCTACCGCCCCCTTGACTGCGGTAAAATTAGCGTTGACCTCATCGGCGACTGCCGGCGTCCCAGCCGTGAAAGTGTTGGGTATGGTGACCGTTCCAGCCGATATTGTAACGCTGGCCGAAGCGAGAATGGCCGCAATGCTTATTGAAAACAATGACTTTTTCAAGATTAATTCCTCTCTAGATCTGGATTGCCAGTAATTGAATGGTAGCTATTGTTGATCGGGCTACGACCAGTTATCCTGGTCCCAGACCAAGCTATCCCAGTCGCTGCTGGTGGCGGGGGCATTGTTGCTACTGCTGCCACCACCGCCTCCACACCCGACTGTCAGAGTGGCGAGCGCAATAAGCACAACAAGCCTAACGCCGATTAGTCGACTCATAATATTTAACCTCATTGTAAGTTTGAAAACCCCGATGTGAATCTACGTTCTTTTTGTACAGCAAACGTTTCAAACACGATCTCAGCGTGTAACGGCCAGCCGCTTGATTTCTGTAGAGTAGAATGAAGTAACATTCTACTCCTCAATAATTTTGTAAGAATCCGTTCATTTTCATACTCCTTTGGCGGAATCTGCCAGTAGGGCTTTAAGATTAGCTTACCTTTGAACCTGAAGCAAGGCTAGAGTAGCGCCATAAGATTCGATTGTGGCATCACGATTTCAGCAACGGCTCAAGCGTGCTCACCGTACTGATATCTACTGCCTCTGTTCTGATAGCGTGAAGAATGTGTGATAGTGGCTTTATTTATAATTAATTGCTTAAAGATTAATATTCGAACATCTATTGTACGTTTCAGAACGTGCTTGGTTGTTATACGGAAGTTTTGATGGACTACCTCTGTATGTCAGAGCCATTTTTTACTGGAAACCGTGCATACATTCGAGTTACGAACAATAATATATAAATCTGCCCCTACAAGGTCATGAATACTTTGAAAAAGCCCGACATATTTGAACGATTCGTAATCTTTGCTGTTCTAGTCTTTGGCTTATGGCAATTCATTTCGACATTATCAGTGTTTATTGGATTAACCTTTAGTCAATTAAAGATTGCGGCAATATTTTACGTCCTGCTTCTGGTCGGGGCTGCGTATATGTTTTCCCGTTCTTCAACCGTGATTGTAATCTCTGATAGAGGTGTTCGTAGCTACTTGCCTTTTCATACGAAATGGGGAATTAAGCTTCTGGCGGCTATTGGAATTCTGATTTTATATTGGTTTAGCAAAAACTTCGCTCTTTTCTGGGTCCTCAGTATCGCCTTATTGTTATGGACATTCATTGATATAGAAACAGACCAAAAAGATGGCTCTATATATCCAGTCATGCTTGGAAGAGCTGCGCCTTGGATTGTGGCTGCATTTGCGGTTGCGATGGCTATTCTAGCGCTATGTTTAAAAACTCAAGATGCAGATGTCGCATTTACGTTAAATGAAGTTGTGTCTACGTTAGACAATCCAGATCGCGCTCTTCTTAGTTTTGATGGTATGCATGGGGACAAAAGTATCCCCATGCTAAGTCCAATTTATCTAATACAGTCCAATGAGCTTTTAGTGGCTTTGCTCTCATCTGTGTCAGGTGTTAACGCAGCTGATTTATTCTATCTTGTATTCCCCGCGTTTTTCGCAGCCTTTATTGTCATCGCTAACTGGGTCGCACTCCGATTATTCGCTGGTGAAATGGCGGTTATTGGTGTAATCGCAATCATTGTCTTGCTGGCCAGTTGGGGAACTGCTGGGTACCATACTTACGGCAGTTATTCACTGAATTATATTTTTCTTTCGAAAGCAAGCATTGCTGTTGTTTGGACGCCTATCCTTATTTACTTGACAATAGGCTTCGCCGAAGCACCGACTTGGGACAAGTGGCTGTTGCTTTTTATAGGGCAAGCCGCTGCGGTTAATATGTCATCTACCAGCGTTGTAATAGCTCCATTAGTTGTCGGGGCAACGCTGCTGGCATCCTGGCGCTTCGATTGGCCCACTACAAAAACAATGCTTTTAGGTCTGTTATCGACAGGCTATGTTTTGCTGGTGGGATTGTGGGTTGCTAGTGAAGCAAAGGCTACTGGGGGGCTTGAACTCATCACGCTTGGCCCCGGCACTGGTGTAACCACAGACGGACTAAAAGACGTGCTCGGTGAGGGGCCGCGTCACTATATGGCTTTTCTGGGTCTTTTCGCCTGTGCAATTTTGCCAGGGATGCGCTCATCTATGCGGTGGCGATCGGGTTTGGTGCTCGTTGCATTCATATTTATAATTAATCCGTGGACTCCAGGATTCTTGGCGGAACATGTTGCGTGGAATCTATACTGGCGCATATTCTGGGCGGTACCGTTCCCATTCTTTCTTGGTCTTGCCGCAGCCAGCTATATTGCGTCGTCCCCGAACATTAAGTTTATGCGGTATGGGGCAGTAGTTGTTGCTGCATTCCTCTTTATCTTCAGTGTGTCGGGGGAAATGGTGCTATACAAGCATCGTTTAGGAAAGCCATCTCACAAGGTAGGTTGGAACTATTATGAGGCGGAGTTTATCGCTGGTCGGACGACGCCAGACGATCTAGTCCTTGCGCCGGAAAAGGTGGCTCTATACCTTCCAACAATTCATCATTCGCCCCGACTCCTTGTGGCTCGCGAGCATTACCTGCTGCATTGGCAAAGCAACGTCTTCCCGCCCGAGGAAATCAAGACCCGTCACAACCTTCTTAACTTTGTCAGTGGAGTTGAGTCACAGGATTTCTCGATACAACAGGCCATGAAAGAAATTATAACGAGAAAGATTAATGTAATTTTATTTTCAAAAAATATTGAGTGGGTAGATGAATTTTCCGAAGAGCTTCGAGAAGCTGGATTTGTGGTTACGGAGGTTAGAGATTATTTACTTTGGGAGATGGCGGCTGACTGGCCTTCTCTCTAAAAACTGAACCGCTTTAAGTTATCGGCAGCTGCTTAAATAGATAGAAGTTATTTATAATTGCAATGCTATATTTTTATCTGCAATGTGCAGCATAATTTGGCTAGTTTCGCTTTGACACAACGTAAATGATATCGCTCGGTAATATTTTTAGAAAAGGCAAAGAAAGTGCTGTAATTGCATAAATAATGACACGCGCAATAAGACTATGATTTCCGGTATAAGAGACTCTTGTATACAAGCCAGACAATCGTAGCGTTGACAAGCTCCCCTTCATTTCGACTTCGAATCCTTTGTTCTTTAGCAAACCAATGAGATTGGGTAGATTAAAGTAATGTAAATGCGGTGAGGGTAAGTCTTTTTGCCAAAGACGCTCGAAAAAACCAGTAAGGCCGAATCGACAGAAAATTTTAGATAACCTGTAGAATATACCACCGCTGTTCGGTAAGTTTATTACCAGTAAACCCCCATCATTTAATCGCTGATGGCAGCATGCCAGAATGTGGTCGATATCGGGAATATGCTCAAATACGTCGTTGAACACGATGACATCAAACTTTTCATTCTCACTAAGCGCATCGGGAAAGTAACCCATGCGAACCTTTAGGCCGAGCTTAACGGTTGAATTGAAAACGTTCTTGTCGGGTTCTAAACCAATAACATCAAAGTCACTTTTCGCTACTTCAAGAAACCATCCGTGCGCACAACCAACATCAAGCAAGCGCCCCCCGGTCGGTTTTAATGATTTTATGCCTGCTAATAGCTTTTCAAAATTGCTTATGCGTAGATCACGCAATCCTATTTCGCGGGCGTTTTCATCTATCAGTTGATGTGCAGAATGCAAATTTATAGTTGGTCGTAAATTCGCTTTTTCATATCCACAATGTTTACACAATAGATGCCACGACTGATAGCCGGCTGATAACTCACTTAGGCATACTGGGCATATTTCACTAGACATATTTGATTGCTTACTGATATACGGATACCCAGACGCCTATCGCGATTAAGATCGCACCCGCGAAAGTATTCCAGTTCAAGTTTTCACCAATTAAAAAGTGGGATAGTATAGGAACTATAAAAAAAGCTAAAGCAATAAAAGGGTACGCCACTCGTAGCGGGGTCGATTTGAGTACAAGCAGCCACATGATTGTGGCTAAAAAATATACAGCTAATGCAACAATAAGCTTGATATTTGACAGGCTGTTAATGAGGCCTGTAACTGAAATTTCGAAACTGCTCGCAGCCAGCTTGAAGAGTATTTGTCCTGCGGACAATGCTAACACTGTCAAGAAGATGAAAGCTAATTGATATAGTGACATTAAAATCTCAATTGTTGGTCCGGTTTGGATTTGTATTATTTGCGATGTATAGGGCGTCGAGGTACCGAGAAAATATCATATGCCAGGAAAGCCAGAATAAATTGAATACCTATAATTATGGATAATGCCGAAAGCATCACCGTGCCGATTGGCGTGAGAGAACCGGTTTGCAAAGAATATATCCAGTGATAGCCACCAAACACGATTCCAAATAATAGCATGAGCATCCCAATGGGCATTTCAATTGAGGCCAAAGACATATCTCTCAGGTAGTAGTTGTAAAAAATCCTCTTTACAAAATTGCGGATGTGCTTAAAGAAAAACTCCCCAACAATGTTCGAGATTTTCAAATTGCTTACTTCATCTCCGTATTTTGCATCCATCGGAATATCAACAACAACGGCGCGCAGGGTGTTAAGGCGAAATAGCATATCGGTTTCAAAAAAATAGCGCCGACTTATTTTTTCGAATGGGAGACGCCGAGCAACATCTCTATGAATTGCTGTATATCCATTGGTTGGGTCAAATAGATCCCAATAGCCGGCCGAAAGCTTTGTCATGAAAGACAGCGCAGCGTTGCCAAACAACCGCATTTTCGGCATCGAACGAATTTGTTCTAAATAGTAGAATCGATTCCCCTTGGTGTAGTCAGCCTCGCCGGCTGCAATCGGCGCCACAAAGTCCATGATCAACTTTGGATCCATCTGGCCGTCACCATCAATTTTAACAATAATGTCCATATTGTCGGCGATTGCAGCTATGTAACCGGTCATAACTGCGCCACCGACACCCTGGTTTTCGGGATTACGGATAATAACGACGCGCTCGTCTCTGCAATTGCTTTTTACAAAGTCCCCCGAACCGTTTGGGCAACAATCGTCGACAACGTAAATGCGGCTAACCTCTGGACCAATCTGACTTATTACATCCAAAATGTGATCGCACACTTTATAGCTTGGTATAACCACTGCAATTATAGGACTTGTATTTATCATGCGATTTCTGGTGATTTGCTCGTTTGATATCCCGTAGCCGAGATTTTTCATATTCATATTAAAGAGTAATAAAAAACGGCAAAAAGGTTTATTACTTTAGCGGCTTAGATGCAGGATGATATCCTAATCTGTCGGGAGAACACAGTCGCGGTGCCATTCTGTAGCAGCCTGAAGGTGGCCTCTACATCTAGTTTCGATATTGGCTTTATGTCTTATGTTTATGGCCCGTCTCCGTTCTCAATCCAGATATCTTTTGATAGCAGGAAGTCTGGTAGACAATTTGCGATGCGTTGGTGCGAAAAAAGTGCCTCAAACCCACTTCGGATTGCTCTATACGTGGAGCTTGATAAGTCGCTTGGATGCATATAACATATTGAAATTTAAGGATATCAACCAAGGTTTGCCAAAGCCTGATAATTTGATGACTATCAGTAATTATTCTATAAAGTATTCATGCTGTGTACGGTAAAGGGGGCTGCACTTACTATGTTAGTGCAGAAATCCTAAAGGTTCACGGGCATGTGATTTCAGGAGTGTGACCATGAGGTATTGGCTGACAGTCGTAGTCGCATTGTTGGTTGTCGCATGTAGCGACAACGAGCCAGTCGACACCACCTGTAAGACGGGTGCTGGCCGGATTGGCTTCGTCGGTGAGATGGGCGGGGGGGGCGAACAGCTCGCGCCGCGACTCGAGCGAGACGGGCGGTGGCTGCGCTATGGGGGTGAGTGGCTCTACATGGTCGGGGTGGACATGCAGAGCCTCGTGAATGCTGGTGCCTGGACCCTGGGCTCCGACGGCTACTCCGGCGACTTCATCCCAATCCTGGATGCCCTCGAAGCAGCGCGGGTCAACAAGGTGCGGCTGTGGGCGAACACGTGGTTTATCAGCCCAGATCGCCTCTATGCCCAACCCTTCGTGCGCCGTGCCAATGGCAAATACGACCTGAACGTTTGGGATGATGCCTACTGGAGTCGGCTTCGGAGCTTCGTCGAGGCGGCGCGGGTTCGCAACATCATCGTCGAGTACTGCCTTTTCTCTCAGTATGCCCAACAAAAAATGGCAGATGGCACCCATGCGAGTAACTACTGGGCGGCGGCCAATAACGTCAACGGCGCGTTCGAGGACACCGACGGCCGGGCTGGTCTGTTCGAAGAGTTCTACAAGGGCACGGGCGGCAAGATCGGTGACAAAAATATCATTCACTACCAGGATCGTATCATCGCCAAAGCTGTCGAGGAAATCGGCGGCTACGGTAATGTATTCTTTTTGATCCTGAACGAGCCTAATACCAAGGATTCCGCGGCTTTCTCATGGACCCGTGAGCGTGCTGCGGTTTTAAAGAGTCATGATGGCGGCATTCATTTAGTTGCGGTGGAAGTACAGCCTGATCCATGGGCATGGGCCGGGCCAGCTGGACTGGAACAGGATCTGCACCACTTCTGGGATGAGCCCAGTATTGACATTATTGGAGGGCACGCCTATGATGACGATCCTGGTAGCCTGAGCGCGAAGCTGCATGCCGCGCAGAGTCGGAACAAGATCCTCCATGACAACGAGGGGTACGATCTGCGTTCGCGACCCGAGCAGGCTACCCGCGAGGCGTGGGGCTGGGCGATGGCTGGAGGTTACTACAGCTTCTTCACCAAGGATCGAGACTTCAACAAGGTCGGCGATGCCACTTGGGCGCAGGTCATACAAGTGGCCACTACCCTGCGAGACGTATTCGAGTCGGCCCGTTTCTGGGAGCTGTCACCAGTGGACGCCAACTGCGAGGAGGTGGATTCCTTGGTCACCCAGGCGCCAGGCAGAGGTTGGCAGGTGCTCGCCAACCCCGGTGAACAGTATGTGGTTTACGTTTGGGGCAATGCCAGCAATGCCGCCCTCGAGATTGAACTCCCGGCAGGTGACTACGACTACAATTGGCACAACGCTCGAACCGGACGGCTCCTGGGAACAGGTTCGGTGTCCGGTGCCTCGCCGGCTCACATCTCCGCTCCGCCACCCCAGGATTGGAGCGGATCCTACGGGTTGGCCGTGGTGCTAACAAAGGTAAAACACCAACAGAGTGGTACTTTGAACTAGCTGACAACACACCTTACTTCGATTAGTTGTTGAAGCACTTTATGCGCATGCTGGTGGTACAAGTCCAAAATAAGGCTGTTTATGGTGGGCACTGGGCCGTACCGCATCCATCGCCATCCTCGCCCCGTAGTTGGAAGCCCCGATCGGAACTGCCCTGTGATCCCCTCACGCTGTGCACTACGGCTTGATCCTGCGCCTGATCGCTGCTCCCTTCGAGGTGATTAAGTAACCGTTTAGTGAATTCCAGGCTGGCTAACCTTTTAACGTGAGTCCCATCCCGAAAATCTTCCGCCGTCACCTCATAGGCGGCTTTGCGTGGGACGAATCTCACATGACTGTTATCATTGGCCAGCGTTATCAGCGCCTGTCGGACGATTTTATTCAATGCCAGGTTTTTTTCGCTATACCCCAGGGGATGATAATCGCCTTCCAGAATAACGACATTGATCTGCTTCTCCTTGCAAAAACGAATAAATTCCTCCAAGAATCGTAGATGATACCCGATGTATTTGTCTGACAGTGTTTTAAAGCCTTCGAGGCTTTCGGCAAGAAAGTCAGAATCAGGGATATCAGACAACTTCTTTTCACTAACAGCCTCGCGCATGCTTAGAGTCTTGTCTAAAAGACTACGAAATACGAAATTGTACTTGTATTCGGGAAACCAGTTACCCACTACCATTTGCGTGAATTCGGGACCCAATGGTTCATCCCCTAATCCCTCCTTCACCAGCGAATATAATTTCCAGGTATACAGGCCTTGCGAAGGCGCCATCTTCCACTGCCCATAATTTGGAGCCCGACCAAGATCAAATTCGGATAAATAAAGAATCACATTTTGCGGTTTATAGCTGGCGATATGCTCTCTATACAGAACATAACTGATAGGTTTCATTCCAGGCAGACTGAACACAACCAGGCGGTTCGCATCATTCACCCTAGCGTATTCATCAAACATCGCCCCCACCTGGCTGGTGCCCACAGCAAGATATTGGACGTTTTCGGGGTGTCCCATATAGCGGGACCGCTCCCTGCTGAGGATCGCTCTGTTCCAGTAGCCCAGATCGTTCAGCTTCAGTAAATAACCATATACAGTCCAGCTAAATGGGTTCTCGAATAGAAACAGCCGCAGAACTAAAACGCCAAGTGCTGTATAGATTACGCTTCGTCCCCAGAATTTCTTTTTTCTTACAATCAGGAACAGGGACAGCAGCAAGGCCAGCCACCCGAAAAACTGCAGGTAGAATGACCAGGGTAATTGCATCGCCAGTTCCGCCAAATACCGCATCTTCCGCGCTCTCTCGTTAACTTGATACTCTGTATTCTGACGCCATTTTCACGTCAAAACTGGAAATAGATGAATTCCTGGCCACCATATTCCCCCCAGGTTGCTATTAAAAAAAACATTCCCGCGAACAGCACTGCCTTCCGAGGTGCCGACTGTTTCTGGGTAGCCAGCAAATCGCCTTGACGGATCTGCACGATCTGAAGCAGCAGAAGCAACCAAGTGAAAAATCCAATCTGCATGGCGTAATAAATGGCGGGCGAAGATATCGAGTCCATATTCAGAATGCTGCCGAGCATCCCCTTAATTTGATCCACCGATTGCGCTCGGAATATCAACCAGCCCACGCAAATGACCTGAAACATGAAGATCACACGCAGTAGCCACCAGGCGTTTTCACCCAATCCCGAGAAAGTAATCTTATCCAGATGGGGCTTGAGTATGCGATGCACTATCAGAATCCCACCCTGATACGCACCCCAAATGATAAAAGTCCATGCTGCGCCGTGCCAAAGGCCACCCAGCAGCATGGTGAGAATAAGGTTTCGATAAAGAGTGAAATTTGTGCCTCGGCTTCCTCCCAGGGGAATATAAAGATAATCTCTCAACCACGAGGAAAGGCTAATGTGCCAATGTTGCCAAAAATCTGAGGGGTTAGTCACGAAGTACGGGAAGCGAAAGTTGGTCATCAACTCGAAGCCCATTAGCTTCGCCAGGCCAATGGCAATACTCGAATAACCCGCAAAATCACCGAATATTTGAAACGCAAAGGCATACACGCCCATCAAGGCAACGTCTCCCGATACCGGTGCACTCGGATCAAATGCTACGTTGGCCACTTTTGCGAGGTTATCTGCCACAAACACCTTCAGGAAAAAGCCAAAGAATATCAGCCATAGTCCGTCACTGATCTGCTCACGGGTGATAACCCTTTCCTTTGCAACTTGTGGAAGCAGCCGCACCGCCCGCTCGATAGGGCCGGCCACCAGTTGGGGAAAAAATGCGACGAACAGTGCAAAGTCCCAGAAACGGCGCGTTGGCTCCAGATGTTTCCGGTAAATATCGATGGTGTAGCTCATGGTTTGAAAGGTGTAGAACGAGATACCCATTGGCAGAATAATGCTTAGGGTTATGTCATCGAGCTGCCATCCCACGTTCGTGGCCAACGCCTGCAGGTTTTCTGCGAAAAAGTTGAAGTACTTGAAAAAGGCAAGCACCCCGAGATTGACGCCGACGCTAATAGTGAGAAAGAGCTTGCGTTGCGATTGGGATTTTGCATCGTGAATCTTCAGTCCACAGAGGAAGTCGACCACGGTGCTCAACCATATCAAGCCTAAAAACCGCCAATCCCAGCAAGCATAAAAATAATAGCTCGCTATCAGCAGGAGATGATTTTGCCCACGGTGCGGCAAGAACCGATAAGCGGAATAAACAATAATAAAGAATATTATGAAATTCAGTGAGTTAAACAGCATTTCTTGCGCGCCATCCCTATAAAAACTGGATTAAGCACCTTGGTTATTCGACCAACGCCCCATACGCAATATTACTCTAGATTTGGCAGTTATTCATCTTGCGCTTAAATCCCAGGGTCTTGGGCAGTTGTTTCGTTTTACAAGGGAACCATGACGGTTTTACTTCAAGGACTTGGAAACCGTTTGCAAGGGTACCGGACACATTGGGGCGAATTAAGCCATGGGCTGACGCTTACGCAAACGCTAGAGGACAACAATCAAATCTGGAAGAAAAAGTTGGTAACCTGAATTTGAACTGACAGTAGTTACCTATATTCTAAGCATTTTCGGAGCGCATTTTCACCACGCGTGCAGGTGTCCCCATGGCAATGGCGTTTGCTGGAATATCATGAGTAACAACAGAGCCGGCACCGATAACAGCTCCATTGCCAATATGTACCCCGTCAAGAACGATTACGCCGTAGCCCAGCCATACATCATCCTCTATGACGATATCGCCCCTTGATACCAAAGGCTGTTCACGGATCCGTTGATCGGGCTCTATGGCGTGATTATAGGGATAAAAAGCGCAGCTCGGGGCAATCTCTACACGCTTGCCGATAATTACCGATGCCTTGCATCCAATTATGCTGCATCTCGGTTGTATATGGGTTTCCTCGCCAATAGAGACGGTACCGTTGTTACAGGTTTCGATAATGATATCGCCGTACAGGGCCACTCTATCTTCAAGATCAACATAGCCACCATCATTAGTCTTGTAAATCACGACACGATCACCGATGAATACATTTTTACCGAGCCTTAAATCATTGTGCTGTATTGCAGCATTTGGAGAAATATAGCCTCTCGGGGTTAGCCAGGCCAGGTGAGTGCGCGCTTTATAGGGAGGCGTAAACACGGATGCCAGCCGAGATGCAACTCGACCAAAACGGGTGAGACTTGCCCGCCGCATCCAGAACCTTGCCCAGCGAAGTTTTAAATTAGTCATCAACTGTACCGCCATATTCCCATGGAATACTATTTAAGCAGGAATTGCTCCCAGAATTCACGGTCATATCTTTCCCAGGCATGGCATCCGAATGGCAGCTTGTGGCCAATCAGTTCATAACAGTACCTGGGTACACTCTCAAAGCCAAAGCGCAGGGCGACATCTATCGGCGCGATTTTGAATTCCGGGTAATAATGTGTTGCTCTATCCGCTATAAACAAGTCTTCATTTCTGTTCCAGTGCGCCATTTCCCAGCGTACGTTATTGTAACGATGACTTTTCATAAGCAGTTTCTTCGGCCAATTCAGTATACGTCTGGGCAAGCGCTTCTGGGCATGATACTTGTCCCAATATTCAGACGGGTCGATTGCATATTTATTCGAATTGAAGATTTCAAGGAAACTGCTGACTTTCTTCAAAGAAAAACCACCATTTCCGACTTTCCCCTCGTAATCACTATTGCCGTAATAGAGCGCATCCTTGTGTTTTATCCATGGCGGGCCTATGAAATCATAGTCCCTGTCGCACCATTCCTTGAGTTGATCGGAAAACACGAGGACGTCAAGGTGATAGGACAGTATAAATTTATAGTTGGAAAAGGTCTCGTAATATTGCGGGCTGAACAAAAGACTTCTGTGTGCGTCTACACTACCGAAGTATTTATCATCAAATCTTACGGCATCAAAACCAGGCAAGCGGAAATCCAGGCTCTTTGGTATTATGATGTACTTGTCATAACGACCCAAATAATGAAGCAGATGCTTTAGAGAAAGCTGCTCGGCGTCGGTCAGGTAATCTCTGTTAGATAGCGCAACCACGATCGCTACAAGCTTCGAGTCATTTGATACAGACATGTCATCCATTTTTAAAAGTAGTTCAACCGTAAAATAATATTAATCTAATCGATTTAGTGCTATCCCATAGAACATTTCTGATAGCCAAACTCATATAGTGCACCTGAGAAATATTCATTCAGGTATTCGACAGCTTTATCCTGAAGCTTGCTTTTATGACCGCTGAGTGTGACTTGATGTTGGTGAATGGTTGGGTCTTCCTGTTTGATAGGCGAACCTTGCTCAGCTTCATCTGAAAATTGTTTTCGTAAGGTAGAACTGATTTCCCATTGGCAGTATGCCAGCAATTCATTCGGCCAGGCCTGAAAATCCACGATCATGTCCTCGCACTTCAAGGCACGAATGGATGAGCCATAGCGGTTGAGTTCCATATATTGCGATACCTGTCGTTCTGTATTTTGGCACATTTTGAAGTGGTCTGATACATCCGGACACTGAGTTAAGGTTGTAAAATGCCATAACGAGTTGAGAAATGACAACAGAAACGAAAAAGAGACGGGACTACACGGAAGATTTCAAGCGGGATGCCGTGGCGCTGGTAACAGAACAGGGTTACAAGCCCTCAGAGGCCGCGCGGAGCTTGGGTATTGGGGATAACCTGATACGCCGCTGGAAGCGGGAATTCGAGGAAGAAGCCTCCGGTACGCAGCTGGGTATTGATGAGCGCGAGGAGCTGAAGCGGCTGCGGATGGAGAAAGAGATTTTAAAAAAAGCCAGTGCGTACTTCGCGAAGGAAATGAAGTGAAGTACGGGTTTATACGGGAGCACGCGCAACGCTGGCCAGTGGTTCATCAGTGTCGCCTGCTGGGTGTTCAGCGTAGCGCCTACTACGACTGGCGAGATCGGTCTGGTAAGGTCATTCCCCCGGAGGAACTGGCATTGCGACGGCGCATGAAGGGACTGTTCAGGGCTTCCCGGGACAGCCTGGGCAGTCGCACGCTGGCGAAGAACCTGTGCGATGAGGGTTTTGAGATTGGGCGCGACCGCACACGCCGCTTGATGAAGGCGCTGAATCTTAAGGTCAAACAGAAACGTAAGTACAAGGTGACGACCGACAGCAAGCACCACCTGCCAGTGGCTGAGAACGTGCTGAACCGCCAGTTTTTACCGCAGGGGCCCAACCAGGTCTGGGGAACGGACATCACATACTGTGCGCCCATCCTTCGAAGGTGTCATTGATGATGCTGTCGAAGCTTGAGCATGTTTGGAATGCATCGAAATTGTACAAGGATGGAATCAATTAGATGCCTGCTTTCTGCTATGAGAAAGCGCGAGCCGAAGCGGCGGTGACCTGTCGTACATTGACAGGGTGACGGAGCCCGTGGGAAACGGGACGTGAGGCGAAGTCGTTACGCCAAGATGCGTCTCCAGGCTGAGTATTGGAAGGTTGAGGAACACGAACCGATTAAACTGTGCCTATGGGTTGAAATGTCACCTCCACCTACTACACGACTTATCAGGTGGATTACAGACAAGAGCGGGGTACAAGTACGGCCTTGCTCTCAAATGTCTGCGGTATATGTAGGTCAGCAGGCAGGGTGCCATGGGGAGAACATAGTCAGACCATGGTGTTTGTAGCGACTTGCGGCAAGCAAAGGCAAAGACTGCGATCGGCAACCTCACCAATACGTTTGAGTCCGGCATGTGGACTGGGGAAGGTCTATCGAGATGTTAAGGGAATGTGGCCCCGATGATCGATAGACTGGCGGAGTTCCCGTAGTAGTCTGAGGCAGGGAAAGCCTGCCACACGGCGAAGGGGAACGGTTTGAGTGGCTTGCTTGGCAGATTAGCTGCCGGTAGAGAGGTGAAGACGTTTGATAATCAGCGAAATGCAGAGCAAGCTGGCCACATGGTCCTCGGCGGATAAAGAACGCAAGTTCGACCGTCTACTGCGGATGATTGCTAACCGGTCATGGTTGCAAGAGGCAGCCCGAGTGACCTTGGCGTCGAGAGGCGCAAAGACACCGGGTATCGACGGTATCGACAAGCAGGCAATGGAACAGAATCTCCAGTACCAACTGGACATGATCCGTGCCGAGTTGCTGGCAGGTGGCTACCAGCCGCAGCCAGCGAGGCGAGTCTATATCCCGAAGGCCAACGGCAAGCAGCGGCCACTGGGTATTCCGACCCTTCGGGATCGGATCGTACAACGTGCCATGCTCATGGCCATGGAGCCTATCTGGGAAAGCGACTTTCATCGCCTCTCCTATGGCTTTCGGCCTGAGCGCATGTGCATCACAAATTGTTGATGAGCTGTATACGGAAGCGGATCCGGGATGCGCGTTTCCTGTCCTTGCTCTGGCGATTTATCAAAGCAGGCCATGTTGATAAAGGCCTGTTCCGTGCTGCCAGTGGAGGTCATTCGTGAGGAATGCCGGACGTTTCTGGAAGGCACTCTCAAATTGACGATCAATATGGGTAAAACCCATGTGACGCACGTCAACGATGGGTTCACCTTTCTGGGGCACCGCATCATTCGTAAACGGGGGCCTCGGGGTATAATGCGTCCAGTCACGACGATACCCAGGGACAAGTTCCGACACTTTGCGCACAAGCTGGTTAAGGAGCTGTCCGGCAATTATACCGTGAACAAGATTGACATGGTGGAGAGCCTGAACCGCAAACTGGCGGGGTGGGCCAACTTCTACCAATTCACGTACTATACCGCGGTCATGTACGGGAAACTGGATAGAATCATCTTCTGGAAATTCGCACATTGGCTGGCATGGAAGTACCGGACCTCGATCAAGTCGCTGATGCGACAATGGGTCCGGCGGCCTGCTGATGGCAAAGCCAAGATATGGCAGCTCTTTGGCCGAAGCGGTAATGGCAATCTGTGTGGAGTGACGCTGCGCCAACTGGTGACCAGTCGCAAAGCCCAATTCCGGTGGCGGAATCCTGAAATCAACCCATATATAACTCGGGACGAAGAACGGAACACCGTCACCTCGCGCTACCGTGATGTTGCCATGGCTATGAGCCATGCTTGAATGGAGAGCCGTATGCGCTGAGAGGCGCACGTGGGGTTCGGAGAGGAGAGGCAGGGAAATAGTCCGACTACGCCCTGCTTCTTACTCTACTTCGAACCTATGAGGGGTGGCTGTATCATGTGGTCGTTATGGATCTGTACTCGCGCATGATCATCGGTTGGCCGATGAAAACCACTCTGGCCAAAGAGATCGTTCTAGATGTTTTGCTCATGGCGATTTGGCGGCGGACGCCCAAGCATGAAGTGGCGATGCACTCCGACCAGGGCTCGCAGTATAGCAGTGACGAGTGGAATCGATTCTGTAAGGCGCACAGCTTGGTGCCAAGTATGAGTCGCAGAGGCAACTGCTACGATAATGCTGCAACCGAGAGCTTCTTCCAGTTGCTGGAGCGGGGGCGCATCAAAGATCGAGAACGCATTGTTCGAACTTTATAGGGCAGGATGAAAATGTTACGGAATTACAGAGTAGATAATCTATATCTCAGCGTTATTCTGGCCGCGCTCTTTCTTATGCCAATTCTTTTTTCAAGTCTTTATAAAGATGATCTCGTATTAGGTATTATCTACTATTTTAGTAACGATTCGATAATTAACACTATATTAACTGATGTCCGATTGTGGTTGAATAACGGGAGGTTTTTCCCGATAAATGTTGCTCTTTATGCGTCTATCTTTCGGTCAACAAATCCGGATAGCTATTTTGCATACCATTTTTTGCAGTACTTATTGATATTAGTAAGTTATTCATTATTCATTTTATTCGTGTTCAGGCTGACTAAGGATAAAATGACGTCATTATTGACATCGTGTTTCTTGTTAAGCAGTACTGCAATATATTCTTCGTATCACGACCCCTATGTGTCATATCATTTCCAACAACCTTTATTTACTCTTTTATTTCTGTCAAGCGTTTACTTCTTAGACAGGTATTTCGACGATTTCAAGAGGAAATGGCTTGTTACTTCGGTCATTCTGTATGTGTTGGCGCTATTAACATATGAAGTAGCATACTTTCTTGTTTTAGTCTTTCTGTTTCAAATTGCCTTCAAGACACCTCGAAAGGTAAAGCTCTGGGTTGGTTACGCTCTACTAATTGGTGCACTTGTCATGTCGCGACTACTACTCGCGTCAATGGCTTCGAGTGACAGCTATTCGGGAATAGTTCTTAGCTTTTCTCCTGCGGCCATAGTCGCGACCTTCGTTGAGCAGGTATTTGCTCCTATCCCTCTCTCTTGGTTTTGGGGACGATGCGCGAGATTCGTATTTTCCAGAACGGAACCCCTTCATTTAAGGGATGTATTCTACATTCTGGTTTTCCTGGGTTTGGCCGTTCTTTTCTTGTACTCTCTGCTTAATACGTTGAAAAAAAAGAGCCCTTTCTCCTACGTCTCGTTTATAGGATTGCTGATTTGGTTGCTTCCAGCTATACCCATTGCGCTTTCAGCTAAATATCAATCCGAACTCACCCTGATGAATGGGTATCTTCCTAGATACCTGCAAAGTTTTGGGCTGGCACTTTTCGTAATCCCCATTCTTCATCGCGGTGGGAAAAGGTATGTATTGATAATAATACTTTTACTCTTGACGCTAATAACTTTTACATATAACTCAAATAATATTCAAAATGCAAATAGGGAGTATAATGCATTCAGGGTGCTTTTCTATACACTTCTTGATACAGAATTTCTCGATGGCCAAGGAGTACGGCGTATTTATGTGAACCGAAAGTATGTATTCAACCCTAGCGCCTACCCGAAGCTTAATCCCGAAGTAACAATTATCGATAAACAACAACTTATGGCAGGCGATAATGTGCTCTTTATTAAATCCAGTTCAAGGGGAAAAGAGTGGGCATATTGGGGTAAGTGGAATGACGACGGTAACGTCAGCGATATTTATCTTGTAAAGAATTATAAAGACGATGAGATAATACCCGTAAATGCGGTTCGGATGCATGAGTGGTATTTTAGTCCTAGTGAAAAAATATACACTATGGAGGAACTATTGGAGTTAATGTATTAATGGGTGCTTGGCTATTCATCTGGTGCGTAAACAATTAACCCGACCGGCATCTTCTAGTATGGCCAGTGTGAGAGACAATGATCCACAGCACACAGGAGTTGGTTATGCCAAGAAAGACATTTTCCCCTTCCTCGGAGCGGATCATCGCCAAACTACGGCAGATCAGGGTATTGGCAAGCCAGAGTCAGGCCGTTGCGCAAGCCATTCGCGAAGTTGGCATCAGTGCGCAGAGCTATTACCGTTGGCGCAAGGGATACGGTGGATTGCGACTGGAGCAGGCTAAGCGCCTGAAGGAAGAGGAGAAGAAAAGCCACCGACTGAAGTAGCTGCGCGTGGAGCTGTCCTTGGACAAGGCGATGCTTGATGGCGTAGCGAAGGGAAACTTCTAAGCATCGAGCGACGCCGCCAGGCAATCGGGATGCTCCAGGAGGACTTCAATGCTCGGAGCGCAGGGCCTCAGCCACGTGGTATGCAGCGTTACTTGCCGATCTTGGCCGCCAACGAAGACGCGCTGATCATGTTAGGCTTTTGTTGGAATTGGTGATCTATGATACCCTGTCATTCTCAGAAAGCTTGAACATTATAAAGTGAATTATGGACGTCAAAGAAGAGGATATCCTAGGTTCCGGCATTTACTCACACTGGTATTATGTCTCAAAGGGGCGCGCACTGCGCCAATTTATCCGCGGCATTAAAACAGTGGGCATGCTGGATATCGGCGCAGGATCGGGGATTTTTTCCCGCCAGCTGCTGGATGCAGGCATCTGTGATACTGCAACCTGTGTTGATCCGGCCTATGCAGAAGAGCGTGTCGAAAATCACAATGGTAAAGACATCCAGTTTGTACGCTCTGTCGAGCAGTCTCCTCATAAACTGATATTGATGATGGATGTCCTTGAGCACGTTGATGACGACGTCGGCTTGCTTCGCCAATATAGCGATACAATGCCGAGAGACGGACATGTCCTCATCTCTGTCCCCGCATTCCAGTTTCTCTGGTCCGGCCATGATGAGTTCCTTGAGCATCGAAGACGCTACACGCGGGAAACAATAACACGTGTCGTCAGGGATGCCGGCCTTCACGTCGTACAGTGCCGCTATTTTTTTGGCCTGTTGTTTCCGTTAGTCGCAGCGATACGTTTACGCGGAAAAAACCGCCTCAAAGATGGACGGTACGAGCCACAAAGTGATTTGCGCATGCATTCAACGCAATTAAACACAGGCTTAATACTCATCCATGACATCGAACGTGTCACCCTGTTCCCCTTCAATCGTTTTGCCGGGCTAACGGTGTTTTGTCTAGCACGCCCTATATAGATTCAATTATTCGGCAAAGGCCCATAGTTTACTTAACACGAACACGATAGCCGGTGTGACTGTGACCATTAACAGGATCGCGATGTGATATGACCAACCCATCAAATCCACCACGCCGTAGACAATCATTGAATTAAGCCCCAAACCCAACAGTGAGACAATCACAAATTTCGTCAACGCCTGCGCCCAAAACCGTTGATCGTTTGCATCATCCCGTTTAAATGTCCAGCTAAAGTGGCCCCAGAAACCCACTAACACCGCAACCCCATAGGCGGGAAAGTTCGCCAGGAAGGGGCGAATATCCAGCGCTTCAATACAGAACACAAATATGCTGATGTGCACTAGCGTGGCAAGTATACCCACCAGTCCAAACTTAAACGCTTGCCTCAGGGTAGTGGCTAAGGACATGTGAGCGCCATGCAAAATAAAGATCAGATAACAGAAGAATTAATGTTACGAATCACTTCCAGAAGTCGGAGCAGTCTTTTTGTTTTGTTCATTCGAACTAACTCCCATTGTTGACTGCACCAGATAAAGTGGCCGTTGTTTCACTTCAAGAAAAATCCTCCCTACATACTCACCCAACACACCAAGGCCGATCATGTTGATACCACTCAGAAACAGCACTGTGACTAACAGCGAGGCGTAACCCGCCACCTCAACGCCATAAATCATGGTGCGAAAGATGATAAAGACCCCATACACTCCCGACAAGGCGGCCACGATCAAACCAAGATACGACCAAATACGCAAGGGCAGGGTTGTAAACGAGAGTATGCCTTCCAATGCCAGATTCCATAGACGCCAATACTTCCACTTGGAGGTACCTGCCACTCGCTTGGGACGAGTGTATTCAATCGATGTGCAATTATATCCAACCCAGGCATACAAGCCTTTCATAAACCGGTTACGCTCCGGCAGTGTCTTTAAGGCATCGACAACCGTGCGATCCATGAGACGAAAATCGCCGGCATTGGCAGGGATGGGCACTTCAGACATCCTGCCCATCAGACGATAAAAGGCATTGGCTGTCGCCCTTTTCATAACGGTATCGCTTTCTCTGTTGCTGCGCACGGCCAGTACCATATCGTAGCCTTGCCGCCAACATTCGATCATATCCGGTATGAGTTCGGGGGGGTCCTGCAAATCCGCATCCATCGGGATCACGACATCACCGCAGGCCATGTCAATCCCGGCAGTTAGCGCGATTTCCTTGCCAAAATTGCGCGAGAGATTGATGACCTTAATTCTGGAATCTTCCTGGTGAAACCGGTTTAACTCCAGTTGTGTGGGATCACGGCTTCCATCATTAACACAAACGATTTCAAACGACTCGGTGATGTTTTTGAGGATAGGCAATACGGATTCAAAGAATGGCTGGCAAACCTCGGCCTCATTGTACATAGGCACGACGATGCTCAGCATAAACTCCTGTCCAGCGCGGACTTGAGTGTCTGTATTTGTTTTTGTATCTCTTTCTGTAGTTGTTTCTGGATTCAATGTTGTAAACATTAGTCAATTAAAGATAAAGTGTCGCCGGACAGTAGTCCTTCGCAAAGATACCATGAAAGCCAGCTTGATTATCAAATTTTACAAAGATCTTGAAGCTCTCGGCCTCACCCTGGAAGCCATGCGTCGCCAAGCTTATACCAACTTTGTAGTGGTCATTGCCGAGGACAATGATGCCGAGGAAACCCGGTCTTTCCTCAAAAGACTATACGGATCTTGACATTATCGACAACCAGCACCCCGATGTGCATATTCTGGCCCATTCCGATCACCGATTCTGGTTTTATCCGATCACTTTTGACGGATTTCCAGAATCGGTGATCGGAATGGGCCAGAATACTTGTGCTTTTTAAAAATGCCGGGAATTTAGGCCGCAAGCTTGGTCTCTGCCGCCACCCCAGGCAAGGCAAATTAGCCGGAACGGTAACATGGGCGATCGCTGAATTTAGCAAAATCATATTTTAACCGCTGTTTCGGTCGCATTATCCGATTACTTTAATTTTGAAAGGTGCGCCAGGTCTCTGCAGTGGCTGCCTGATGATGTTGTCAAGGATTCGGGCGTATGCCGCATAGAGTCAGCAGCGTGGTGTAATTTGTCTGGGCGCAAGCTAAGTACTGAAACCCGGTCTCAATCGCGCAGTAATCAAAATTGGCAGGGCGACGTTTAAAGATAGAGCAGATGTGTTGTTTGAAAAGGAGGGCGCATTCACACTGACGTTGATAATCTTAGTGTAACGTGCAGCTTCGACAACTACCGCGAATCCAACCTGTACTTTTTGCCCAGCAGCGGTTTCACTAGGCGTACGAAAGGATTGCGCGACAGTTTTTTGAAAAGTCTCTCATAGTCCGTGAGTTTATCGGCCATACTATACAAGTGTTTCTGTACACATCTTTCGCCACCCGCCCTGATCACAACTAAAGCGCAATCAACTGTCATCCGGTTTATCAAGGCGGTGGTCTTTGCATCCTCATGTACCATTGCGGTAGACAAAAGTTTGTCGATCGGCCGGAAACTGACCGATTTGATCATTTTCAGCCACAGGTCTACATCAAGAGCAATGTGAACGTTCTCATCGAGCGGTCCAGCAGCCTCCAAGGCAGTGCGCCTGAAAAAGCAGGAGGGCTGCATAAAGTTGCCACCATCCATCCACTCACAAAGTCGTTCAAAGGTTAATTTACCAGGTTTCTTATAGTAGACGGTATTCCCCGACCTGTCAGCCTTCCTGCCATGGCCTACAAATACCCCTGTCTCCGGGTATTGCTTGGCAACTTCTGCAACAACAGCGAGTGCGCCAGGCTCCAGGCGGTCATCTGAGTTCAACCACCCAAGAATATCGCCGGATGCATGGGCGAAGCCCTTGTTTATGGCGTGTGATTGTCCACGGTCATTCTCACTTACCCAGTAAGTAAGAAATTTCTCATATTTCTTGATAATCTCGATACTATTGTCGCTACTGCCGCCGTCAATTACGATGTATTCAAGATTGGGGTAATTTTGATCTAGTACCGAAAGGATAGTGTTCTCAATAAACTCGCCCTGGTTGAAAGACGGTGTAACTATCGAAAATTTTGTCGGAGTCATAATTTGTGGATTACATTACTACCGATCTGCAACAAAACATAGGTACATGGTAGCCAGCCGGTATTCGAGCATTCATGGATTAATCAAATTTTCGTTGTCTTGCCAATAACTAATGACGATTATCCTGTATAAAGGCTAAATAAACGGACCGCTTGAAACTGATATATAGTACATGAATATATTGATTACTTAACGCACCTACAGACAATGGCTACATCTAGTCTCTGATAAGTGCATATGCGCGATGTAATAATACTGTAGTCTGTGACGTAAGCAACTTTTTTATTCAAATTTCGTACCCGATATTCTGCACATACATTGGCCAGAAATGGACTTCCCACGGTCTAGTAGACACCTCCAGCGTATAATCCGAGCATAGGAGGTAGAGTTTACCGTCAAACGGTCTGATATCGTATGGGTGACGGACATTACCTACATCCGCACCTGGCAGGGCTGGTTATATCTCGCCGTAGTGGTCGATCTGTATTCTCGCAAGGTGGTGGGTTGGTCAATGAAACCGACGCTTGCCCGCGAATTGGTGCTGGATGCGTTGGTCATGGCTGTGTGGTGGCGCCGTCCTAAGGAATGTGTGATGGTACACTCGGATCAGGGTTCACAATATGGCAGCGATGACTGGCTACGGTTCTTGAAAGCCAACAACCTGGAACCCAGAATGAGTCGACGTGGCAACTGCTGGGACAATGCCGTCGCCGAGTCGTTCTTCAGCAGCCTGAAAAAGGAACGCATCAGGAGACGCATCAATAAAAACCCGCGATCTGGCTCGTGCCGATGTATTCGATTACATCGAATCGTTCTACAATCGTACCCGCCGCCACAGCCACCTTGGCGGGGTCAGTCCAGAGGCGTTTGAACATGCCTCAAAATGAGGCAGTGGGGTGTCTACGGTACCTTGGGAAGTCCGCCAAAGCTAGGGTGAGTGTCTTCTAAATCGAGGCAAGTCCACTCATTCATTTGCAGGGAGTAGCGATGCAGTCTCTCGGTGGGGTAATATCCCACGGTGAGTGTAGCAGGTACCAGTTTGTTAAAGCTCACGGCGTGGTTTGTGATTGCTTGGACAATAAGTATTAACCTATTGATATACAACGAGAATGAGAATGAAAAGAAAATGAGAAATTTATCGATAGGAAGCCTACTGGTTTTGTCGGCGGTGCTGACGCAGCCTGGAATTTCCAGTGCGGCGATAGACAAATTTGAACCCTACGCTTATGCAATGGTTCTTCATGATACAAATATTTTTAGGCAGTCAGAAAACGAAGAGGATGACACTATCGGGCACTTGGGCGCCGGTTTCCGGTCTGATTATAAATTGAGTAGACAGCATCTGCTGTTTAATGGAGAAGTTGATCGTGCACAGTACGATAGCGAAGACCAATTGGACCATACGCGTGTTAAGGGAAATGGTACCTGGGAATGGCAACTGGGCAACTTATGGTCTGGTTCGCTGGGGGCTACCTATCAAAGGCGGCTATCCTCATTTGATGAACAACCTCTTGTTCGCGAAAAAGATATGAGAACCGAGAAAACCGGCTTCCTGAATGCTGGATATCAAATCCATCCCGACTGGCGGCTGGCGGCTGGTATAAGTAGTGGGGATACCTCATTTCAGGATCGCAAGTTTTTGGATAGAACTTCCACTTCGGGGAGCTTTCAAGTTCTTTATAGTAACACGCGGAATTCACAGGTGGGGGCGCGTGTCAGCTATTCTGATTATGACTTAAAAAACACTGTGGACGTTGCTGGTGCATCAATCGATAATGACTATCAGGAAATTGGAGTCAGCGGAGTTTTTTACTGGGAGGGTTCTGCGAAATCAACGATTGAAGCAAGCCTGGGATATACAGAGACACATTATGAGGACTTTGATGATCGAGATTATCAAGGTACTTCAGGACGTCTGATATACCATTGGATACTGACTGGAAAAACGAAGCTGGATATTGAAGCGTGGCGTGAAACATCTACATTAGATGATGAGATTACAAGTTACGTATTAACTAAAGGTATAAGTATCTCCCCGGTTTGGTCTGTAACCCCATTGATTGATATGAGGGGAAGTCTCTCATACACAAACGATGATTTCAAAGCCCAAAATGAGGTTCGACAAGCTCTTGGTTTTCAGCAGCGTGATGATGATACATGGCGATTGGCAATTTCCACCAGTTGGCGTCCCCGGAAATACTTATCGCTTTCTGTGGGGTACCGCTATCAAGATCGCAGTTCAAGTATAGATAATATAGATTACACAGATAATCAGTTTGATGCAAAAATACAGGCTCAGTTCTAGAGAAGCTATAAAGCAATGGTGTTGCAGAAAGATCTGAGTACCTAGCCTCGTAATTCTCTGACTAAGAGCGGTCGCACCAAGGGTTGAGATATGAATGGCCGGCCTCCCTAGGTAGCTATGCAGAAGTCGATAAAGCCTCATTGGCTAGACACCTGAAGCATGCTGAGCAACCAGGCGCAGAGCCAACCAGCAAATGTATAAAGTAAAGACTGTTACGACACAAAACATCGAAAAGTACTTCACTCTAGATCGTATAGATGCCTTTTGACCCTATGAAAATTCTGTATTTTTGTCCTGAGTATTATAGTAATCATGGCGGCCGCACACATGCGCGAGGATTCTTTGGTGCACTAAAGAGTTTGCCTGGCGTCTCCCATTGCTTCTTGTATCCTGACAGTGATCCACAGGACCAAATTCAGCATATGTCGAATCAAAAGACCTCTAAGGGAAGGTTTTGGTTTCTTCCGGAGACTGTAAGAGGCTTGATCGCATTTTTCAGGCCAAGGCCTGGCTTGAGTAATGAGTTGGTAAATGAAATAAATACTAATCTGTGTGACGCGATCGTAATACGGACAGGGTTCATCATGCCTAGTATAAAAGTGATAAAAAAAGCATGTCCAGAGACAGTGGTATGTCTTGAGATTAATTCTGCCTTTCTTGTCGAGGCATTTCCTGGGTTGCCGCTGAGACCGCTGTTTCAGAGATTGGAGGTTACCGTTCTTAATCAGGCAGATGCTATAGCTGTAGTTTCATCAAACTTAAAGGAGTATCTTGAGAAGCGCGGGGTTCCGGCGGAAAAAATACTGGTTAACCAGAATGGCGTCAACATTGAGGCTGTCAAGTATTCGGGCTCAGGTGAGGTTCGACAAGAATATGGCATTCCGGAAAGCTCGTTCTTGGTTGGTTATATCGGTGGTATGGAAACCTTCAGACGGCTTCCGGAAGTCGTTGGCGCGATTGCCAGGTTACGCCAAGCTGGGAATGATGATATTTATCTCATGTTAGTTGGTGATGGAGATGATATGCCGGCTGTCCAAGCGGCGGTCAAGGCCGATGGCGATTTTTTGCGGGATGCTTTGGTATGCGTCGGTTGGCAGGAACATTCGGATATACCGAGATTTCTGGCAGCATTTGATATAGCGGTATTCCCGTTTACTAACGCATATTGCAGCCCATTGAAGCTTTTCGAGTATCTAGGTGCGGGATTGCCCACGATAGGGCCAGATACACCGGCTGTAAGGGAAGTGTTTAGGGATGGAGTCCATTTGAAATTAGTAAAGCAGGATGCGAGTGATCTTACTAATGCTATATTGGAATTAAAAAATAACCCGCGGCTTAGAAATGAACTCGCGGAAAACGGGCAAAAGCTTGTACTGAATAAATATACATGGAAAAAGAATGCTGAGAGAGTAGTGCAGCATATTCAAAATGTTCGTGGGCATATTGGGCGGAAAGATAGATGAGTGAAATAAAAAAATCGATACGAAATCTTATCAGGCAATTGGGCTTTGATCTTGTGAGGTATGAGCCAAAAACGCATCCCTTAGCCCGTAGAAAGAAAATACTGGATACATACAATATAAATCTTGTGCTTGATGTTGGTGCGAATATAGGGCAATACGGAAAGCAACTAAGAGAAATCGGGTATAAGAAAAAGATAGTATCATTTGAGCCTCTAAAATCCGCATATGATCTGCTAAGCGACAATGCTGAAAAGGATAAGTTATGGGAAATTCATAATTTCGCATTGGGGGATAAAGAAGAATCGGCCATTATAAATATTGCGGCCAATTCATTCAGTAGTTCGTTGCTCGAAATGTTGCCATCACATATTAAATCAGCCCCGAATTCCAAATATGTAGGCCATGAAAACATTCAGGTTCGAACACTAGATTCCGTATATCCTAAGGTTGCTAGCCAGACAGATAAAGCCTATTTAAAAATAGATACGCAAGGGTTTGAAGAAAATGTTTTGAAAGGCGCTGAGAACTCACTTAACTATATTGACACAATTCAACTCGAAATGTCGTTAACCCCACTATACCGTGACGAGCCATTATTCGATGAAATGTATCAATTTCTTTTCCAAAAAGGGTATACGCTTATATCAATAGAAACGGGGTTTTCGGATGAGCAGACCGGTCAGTTGCTTCAATTTGACGGCATTTTCCACAGGATATGAGGAATAGAGCCGTGCAATGAAAATTTTATTCTTAAGTTCATATGTTGACCCAGGTTCTGGTGCATCCATTCTAAATCGGCTTGCTGCCCGATTGAAGCAAGATGGTCATCAAGTACAAATTCTTACTACTAGCAAGGGATTTGATTCGGATATCATAAAATCTGTTCGACTTACTCAAGGTAGGAACTTTGTTAACAGAATTGTAAATAGAATTATTCCAAATTATTTTAGTCTTATTATTTTTCAACTTTTAAAAGAAATACAAATCTATAATCCGGATGTCATAAATATTCACTGGACACACGGACAAACGATACCTATACAAATTATTTCGCAGCTCAGTAAGAAATGGCCCGTATTTTGGACAATACATGATCTTTGGCCAGTTACTATTAATACATTTTGTGAAGATGTAAATGGAAAAACATTTACTGAGCAGGATAAAACACTGATTCAAAAGGTTCTTCAGCGCATCGTGTTTAATCCACAAATATTGTTCCAGTACAAAGTATGGCTGCTTAGTAAGGCAGATATCCATACAATTTCACCATCAAAATGGCTGTTGAAAAAGGTAAATGCAAGCCCTGTTTTTCGTTCCGCTACAAATCATCATGTGCCAAATGGCGTGGATTGTCATGTTTTCAGGCCATTAGACCAAAGCGATTTGAGAAAAAAATACAGCGTCGATTTGAACTGCAAGGTTATCTTGTTTCTATCCGCGAATATAATTAATCCGGGGAAAGGGTTTTATTACTTTGCGAAAGCATTAGAGCGCCTAAAAGCGTCTAATCCACAACTAGCAGATAACGTCACGACGCTACTTGTCGGAGAAAATAGTGAAGAGGCTAATAAATACCTGCCAACTAAAGTGAAAAATCTGGGTAGTACAAAAGATGCATCAAGATTAGCTGAATATTTCAATTTGGCCGACGTATTTGTTTCGGCTTCAATTGCTGACAATTTCCCCTCCACTTTGCTTGAAAGCTCGGCATCTGGCACACCGGTTGTAGCTTTTGATGTAGGTGGTGTATCTGAGATTGTGATAGATAACACAACCGGTTTGCTATCAAAAAGTAAAGATATCAGTGCCCTGTCAAGTAATCTAGAGAGAATGCTAATAGACAATGAGCTGCTCGAGACGCTGAGTAAAAACTGTCGCAATTATGTCGTTAACAGTTTCAGTATGGACAAATTTGTGAATAGCTATATAGAAATCTTCAAGAATGCAAAGTTGGATCATAATAGTAGACGAGCTGTGGCATAACCTCTACTTTTGCCGCCGTCAAGATTGGGGGGCTCCTGAGTGAAGGCCCATGTCAGCGGGGTGGGAAATAAAGTATATGAAGTGACCTGCCCCCCATTTTGACTACCACGGTGATCTTAGTAAAGTCTGCTTTCAGAGGAGAAAGTGGACATGAAGAAGCGTTTTTCGGAAGAGCAGATCATCGGATTTCTGAAGGAGGCAGAAGCCGGAGTGCCGGTCAAGGAGTTATGCCGCAAACACGGTTTCAGTGACGCCTCGTTCTACACCTGGCGCAGTAAGTTTGGCGGCCTGGAGGTGCCGGACGCCAAGCGGCTCAAAGCGCTGGAGCAGGAGAACGCCAGACTGAAGAAGCTGTTGGCGGAGTCGATGCTGGACAAGGAAGCCCTGGAGGTGGCGCTACGAAAAAAGTATTGACCCCATAAGCACGGCGCGAGGCCGTCGAGGTGATGCGGTCGGAGACCGCGATTTCCGAGCGACACGCCTGTGAACTGGTGGGGATTTATCGGAGCACATTGCGTTATGACGCGCAGCGAACAGTCGAGACACAGGCGCTGAGTGCCCGCATTGTCGAACTGGCGCAAGAGCGACGCCGCTTTGGTTACCGATGCATTCACGCCCTGCTGCGACGTGAAGGTCATGAGGTTAACCACAAGCGCGTCTACCGCCTGTATAGTGAGGCGAACCTCGCGGTCAAGCGCAGGAAACGGCGTAAAGGGGTGATGGTGCCTCGTGAGCCCTTGGTGTTACCGACACAACGCAACGAGGTCTGGTCGATGGACTTTGTGATGGATGCCCTAGCCAATGGCCGACGCATTAAGGTGCTGACGGTTGTCGATGATTGCACGAAAGAAGCGGTCGATCTGGTGGTCGACTTCGGCATATCGGGTCATTACGTGACGCGGATTTTGGATCAAGCAGCCCGCTTTCGCGGATACCCCAAGGCAATCCGCACTGACCAGGGGCCGGAATTTACAGGCAGGGCCTTGGATCAATGGGCCTACGAACACGGCGTGCAGTTGAAGTTGATCCAGCCAGGTAAGCCGACCCAGAATGCGTTCATTGAGAGCTTCAACGGGAAGTTCCGGGATGAATGCCTGAATGAACACTGGTTCCATACGTTGAGTCATGCCAGAGTGGTGATCAAGCAATGGCGCACCGATTACAATGAGTATCGACCGCACTCAATGCTGGGCTATAAAACACCTGCCGAAGTGGCAGAGCAATTACGTACTTGATGTAAATATGCAGACCGAACTAGGAAAAACGTGGTAGTAATCTTGGGGGCAGGTCATCCACACCCTGAACGAAGTGCGCGACATTACGGAAACCTGGATGCGCCAATACAACGAGGAACGTCCGCATGACTCACTGGATGACCTGACTCCGCTGGAGTATCTGGCCACCCGAAACCTGTTGGAAAACTCTAACTGCGTGTGCAACTAAAAAAGGGAGGTTTACACCACAAATGGGCTTAATTTCTATTTAAATCCATTGAATAAATGCGGTATCTGTATGTGACAGGAACCAACGTAGCCTCTTTCAACCAGTGTGCGCGACTTCCTATACCGGTGCGATACAAGGATGTTGATAAATATTACATAGATACCAAGTATTGGCTTGGTTAGTAGTGGGAGGCTATATATATAATAGAGGGCGTGATTTAAAGCCTAGCGTTGATTCCCGCGGAATCTAAATATCATCGTATTTACTTGAGTATCTCTAAATCAGATTGACGAGTATCGTTGAATAGCTTTATACATTAGTTATTTAATGGTAAAATGCCATTTGTATTTCGAACAACAGTCTTTAGTGGTATGGCAATGTTTCTGCGGTGGTGAGCTAAATGATATATCTTATGCAAAATACTCGTAGAAAATTCCGCTGCTAAGAGTTGGACGAAATGTCGATAATATTTACAAATAATTAATCTAATCATCCGTGCACAGGCTGCAAATTTTAGGCTTGCGTGTCTTTTTTGTGTTTGATCATGATGATAGCGAAATTGCTTCAAGTTTGGCCTGCCTATTGCTAATGTTTTACGTGGTTTTGGTATAAACTGGATAATGTCTTATAAACCTGAAGAATAGTAGATAATTAGCGATGGTTGCACAACTTAAGCATGGTGTCTGGAGTTAAGAGTGTTACGAAAAAATTTAAGATCGATTGCAGGATTCTTCTGGATATTGTTGCTGGTGCTTTCGGAGCAAGCCTTTGCAAGTGAAGGTCAATTTTTTGCTCAGGAAGACTACCAATTGGGCGGGGGCGATTCTGTGTATGTACAGGTGTATGAACAGCCGGATCTGACTACAGAAGCACGGATCAGCCAGGACGACGGGACCATCACCTTTCCATTGCTTGGGGAGGTAGCGATATCCGGCCTGTCACCGGAAGAGGCCGGGCTTAAAATAGCCAGACTCTTAAAAGATGGTGGTTTTGTCAAAAATCCTCAGGTGGCTCTCACGGTAAGGGAGTTTCAAAGCCAGAAAATACCTGTAATGGGGCAAGTAGGCTCGCCGGGTGAATATGCGTTAAAGGGGGAAAGCAGAGTGGTCGACCTGATCTCTCAAGCCGGAGGCCTCAAGACGGATGCTGCTGATGTGATTATTGTGGTGAAACATGAAAGTGGCAAGTCGGTAAAACACGAGATTGATTTATTGAGTTTCTACGCTGGTGACATGAGCCAGAATATTAGGGTATCAAGAGGGGATTTCATACTGGTACCGAAGATGGATACGTTTTACGTACACGGTGAAGTGAAGGCGCCGGGAATGTATCGGTTACAAAGAGGAATGACGGTTATGCAAGCACTGTCGGTCGGCGGGGGAGTGACTGGTCGTGGTTCACTATCGCGTATTAAGGCGACTCGAACCGAGTCCGATGGCGCTACAAAAAAGATTGGGGTTGAATTGACAGATAAAGTGCAGCCAAATGATGTCCTGTATGTGAAAGAGCGACTCTTTTAGCCATGGGCCTAATTCGGATCTCATTATGACATCAAATGAAATTGATCTTGAAAAGATGATGCTGATACTGCGCAGTCATGCTCGGTTGATATTAGGCATCTTTTTCACTGTGCTATTGTTAACTGGAGCTATTACGTTCCAAATACCGAAAATGTATAAAGCAACTGCTACCTTAAACTTTGATTTCAGTTCGAGTTATGCATTAGAAGACAGCGGAAGATCTGACTCCATGTTGGTTCAGGGCACCTATATAACGACACAAGTAGGTATCATGAAAAGTAAGAGTCTTGCTCAGCAAGTCTTAATTGGCTTGACAGGTTACGAGACTGAACGATTGGTCGCAGCGTTAAAAGCCGATAATTCACCTATTGAACTATGGATCTACCGATTGAAAAACTCTTTCAAATCACTGTTCAGCGGTGGAAATAATAAAGGAAATGCAGCTGGTCCTGTAAATGCAGCTGGTCCTGTAAATGACCGTGTCGATGAAACCCTCCCTATCCGTCGTCCTTATAGCTGGTTGGCCGGGGCTATTAGTTCCAGCTTGGATGTTTTACCGGTATTTAATACCCGTCTGGTTGAAGTCACTTATATATCCGCGGATCCTGAGATTGCCGCACTGATAGCCGAACGATTTGCAGATGCATATATTGCAACCAATTTACAAATGTTGGTCGATCCCGCGCAGAAATCCAAAGTCTGGTTTGATGAGCAATTAAAGCTATTACGTGCCGGACTGGAAAAAGCGCAGAAGGAGTTAACATCCTATCAGCAAAGTGAGGGCATTGTATCCGCTGACCAACGCATTGACATGGAAACAACCCGTTTGACTAGTCTTGCAAACCAGCTGGTCGCAGCACAACAGGCAACGCGAAACGCAGAAACCGGAAGGCAAAAATTAGAAGAAGTGAGAAATAAAGATGCCTCTCTTATGACCTTTGAGCCAGTATTCAGCAACTCGGTCGTGCAAAGAATTAAAACCGATATTCGCTCATTGGAAGGGAGGTTAGTTGAATCTTCCAACAGTCTGGGTGCTAATCATCCAAAAATAAAAAAACTAAAATCGGAACTTGCCGCGGCACGTGAAAGATTGTCGGCTGAGATTGAAACTATTACAGACGGTATCGTCAACGCCACCGCCTTGTCCAAAGAACGAGAGAACGATCTAGAGCAGGAAATGATGAGACAGAAGCAGCTTGTTCTAGGGCTTAAGAGTGAGCACGATAAGATCTCGGTTCTTAAGAGGGAGGTGGACAGTGCCCAAGCAACCTACAATGCGGCATTAAACCAGCTAAATAATACCAGCATGCAAAGCGCGATGGATCAGCCAAGTGTATCCATTGTCGATCATGCAGCTGTCCCGGGAACTCATTTCAAGCCAGAAGTGGTTAAAAATCTTGTGATTGGGGCTTTTGGGGGGTTGTTGCTTGGTGGGGGTTTAGCGGTATTCATGGCGGTATTTGTCCGTAGAGTGCATTCTAAAGAAGATCTCATCAGTGAGGTGGGGATACCTCTGCTTCTCGGTCACTTAAAGAAAGTTTAAACTGCGGTTAATGTATCCATGAAAATTAAAGCATTAATGAACTTTCTGAATAAAGAGTCAAGTGAGTCAGACCCTGCGCACGAGACCTGCACGAGTGATTCGGATTTCGGGTCAACAGAAGATGAAAAAGTTATCTATATAGATAACACACGACCAGAAGCAACCGATGGGCCGTTCGCTGAAACAGAAATATTAGCCAGAGGAACCGGGTGGACAGACCAGAGCCTAGGTGAACTATTGGTAGCTCAGGGCAAGCTAAGCGTTGCTGATGTTGACAGAGTGATAGACAATCAGCGCAATAAGGGCCTATATTTTGGTGAAGCGGCGGTGGATTTAAAGCTGGTTACCAGTGATGATATTTTGCGAGCACTATCCCGCCAATTTGGCTATACATATGGTCAGGATGACGAGGTGGAGTCATTCAGCGAAATGGTTATGGCGGGCTCGCCATTTGGGGAACAAGCAGAAGAGTTTCGATCTATCAGAGCCCAGCTGCTGAATAACTGGTTAAGCCCTGATCAAAAAACGTTGGCAATTGTCAGTCCAGGTAGCAGAGAAGGACGGAGTTATATCGCCGCAAATTTGGCACAGGCATTCTCACAACTAGGCCGATCTACGTTATTGATTGATGCTGATCTACGTTCGCCACGGCAGCATGTAATATTTAATTTCACGGGCAGGATCGGTCTGTCGATGTTGCTAGCCGGTCGTATAAGTATTAAAGACCTTAGTATGCTCCCTGATAAAATACAGTCTTTCCAGCACCTCTCTGTGTTGGCCTGTGGTGCCGTGCCACCGAATCCTTCGGAACTCCTGAATAATGGAAGGTTTCATCAAATTCTGTTCGCCCTAAAAAAATACTTTGACGTCATTATCATCGATACTCCGCCTGCCGCATGCCGGTCAGATCTCATTTCAATCGCATCAATAGCTGGCAGCGCATTGCTGGTCGCTAGAAGCGGACATTCCAAGATTGAGGACGCGAAGTCATTAATGTCTACGCTTCGTAGGGCTAATGTAAATATCGTAGGGGGTGTACTTAATCAATACTAGCTGGCTTTTCTAATACCAGTCCGCAAGTCTAATTATTTTATCGGGTAACAACACTATATGCATTGAAAATCGTTTATTATTCGACCAAATCATTATGCGTGGTAAAATGATGGAAATAGTAGATATCCGGCTAACATGGTTACCCAGAAAGCATTCATAAATACCATATTGGTTTATTTGCTACTGCTTACCAGCGGCAGCCAGCTTGGTATGGAGTCAACTAATAGAACTCTTATTGCCGCATTTTTTATCGCATTGATAGCATGGTACGTTCTTACAAATCGCAAAATTGGCGATGGCTTTTTGTTGTATTGCATTCTCTTTATGGGGTTCCTATTTTCACTGAGCTTGTATACAAGCGGTAGTCTATCCGTGCAGTCTGCGATTTCAACTGTAATGAGGCTGGTGCTTGCATATCTGGTGCTTCGAACCGTCGGGGAAAACTTTACTGACACTTATGTAAAACTGCTGGGTTTTCTGGCTGCGATTAGCTTGTTTGGATATCTGTCGGACATCCTCCTTTTATTTGATGGATTGATAAATAAGCTGCCACAGTTTGGCCAAGGTGTTGGCTACGACGGGATATTCTATGTGTATCGAGACCCGGGATGGGCTGATAGGAATAAGTCGATATTTTTTGAACCAGGAGCGTATTCAGGCTTCTTGAATGCGGCACTCTTCATATTATTTTTTACTAAAAATAATTATGGGCACTGGAAGAGGTGGGTTTATATTTTTGTTCTGGTCACGGCCCTAATAACTACATTCTCTACAACAGGGTTTGTCATATTCTCGGTTGGTTTCGCGTTGTTTTTGTATCGGAGTGAAATTATCTCATTCTCTGGGAAGGTGGTAATGGTTGGTTTAACTATCGTGATTGTTGGTATATTTGCTGCTCAGTTTCATTCTATAATTGTTGTTAAGCTGAGCGATTATCTTGATCCGCAGGAAGCCCTAAGAGGTCATAGTGCTACAGGTCGTAGTTATGATGCGCTAACGGATCTTAAAATATTCAAAAAGCATGTTTTTGGATTGGGGTTTGATAATTACAAAAAAGAATTCTTGGCAAACGCTAAAACTATAGGTGCAGCTAGTGAGATAGTAGCTGCTGATGGCCAGGAAAAAGAATGGGGTTTGTCGTCAAATGGAGTTACTCGTACATTTGCGCAATATGGGTTACCTTTTGCACTGTTCTATTTTATTTCTCAGTATTGGGCAATAAGGAAAATACTCGGAGGAGGCTTGATCGCGTATACAGCGTTTATTATGTTTATGCTGTTTTTAGCAGGGGAGTCATACTATACAATGACTCCCGTTATTTTTGCGATACTTGCGGCGGCATTTTTAGTGAACCGAGTACCTGTAGAAAAAGGTTTGCAACACGATGCGGCGTAGCAACCAGACAGTGCGCCATCAATTCTTCATTGGGATGCGTTTCGGAATGAATATGGGTTGGTGCGGAAGAATTAGGCGATGAGTGGTTGAAAGATCGACTCGAGGAACAAGATAGGATGAGCTATTCTCCAAATAGATGGTAATTATGAGGCATTATTTAGGTGAGATTTTGGCGTAAAAAGCCTCCATATAGCGGATCTAGAAGTGGCTCTAAGTGACAACACAATCAGTCGATGTATTAGATCCATTAACCCCAACACAACGATAGCAAAACGCCCCATTTGCCGCACAAATTGCACTACGATAGTGGTGAGCGTGATCAGCGCTGTTTCAATGGTGCTGACCCACTAACCTATTGGCGGCCTTCCATTTTGAATAAAGTGATCGGATGAAACGTGGGCCGTCTGCACTAGCCAATGAAATATTTCGTTCTAGAGTCAGAGTAAAGGAAAATACAGAAAATGCCTTCAATGATACGTATCGAAATCTATGCGGGATTGTGCAACCGAATGAGAGTGTTAGATTCCGCTATCCAGTTGGCCAAACGAAATAACTGCCAAATTGATGTAATTTGGAATCTAGAAAAAAAGTTTAATTGCAAATTTGATGAGCTGTTCATGATGCCTCAATCCATTCGCAAAATAGATTACCAGGATTTACGTACATTATCAGGAAAAGTCGCCCGAACTTTAACCCATTTGATTAGTGTACAATTTGACAATCGCCTGTTTCACAAAGATATAAATCGCTTGCGATATAACAATACAAAGCTCGAAGAGCTAACGAGAGGTAAGACAACATTCATATCTACAGATAGTGACTTTATAAAGCACAGCCAAAGTTTCAAAGAATTTGTTGTAAAAGAGCCCCTCGCACAAGTAATCTCATCATATACGGTAGATTTCAAACATGTTGTAGGAGTTCACATACGGCGAGGAGACCATAAAAAAGCGACAAAATATAGCCCTACTACATTATTCATTAAACACATGGAGATGGAGCTCACTCGACAACCAGAGTCGAGATTCTTTTTGGCGACAGATTCACCAGAGGTGGAAGCTCACATGGTAGGGGCATTCGGCAATAGAATCATTACTCACCCCAAGTGCAGCAGAGACAGAAACAATCCTGATGCGATCAAAGATGCCTTAATTGATCTGTACTGCCTGGCTAGTTGTAAAAAAATATTAGGTAGCTTCTGGAGCTCATTTACGAATACCGCATCGAAGATATATGGGGCAGAAGCGACTATTATAAAATCAACCTGACGCATCAGGATATTGCGTATGAGTTGTGTCGCTATTGCCCTATAAAATATGCGTGAGTTGCAAACGAATAACTATAATGTTTCGAGTCTCCGTATATAAATACAATTATAAAAGCTGGTTGAAAATGTCAATGATGGAAAGCAACTTCTGCCCATTACAATATATTCTATAGACATACCTAAAGCCAAAACACGTTTTTATTTTTATCAAACTGATAATTTTTTAGCCCATAAATATATTCTTTTGGCGAAAGGTATTGTTGTACATTATTCGCATTACCCCTATATAGAATCACCCAATACGAACAGTTACCGCTTGTACAAATTATATGTTTACATTTAGATATTATTATTGTGATAGCTAAAAAATTTAATAAATATTCAAAATTACTATTCGTGTTTATATCATCCAATGTACCATGTACGTTAACTACATTATCCGCAGATCGCGCTATAGCTTTTGTTTCATCCTTAAAGACTATGGAATTAGGAAAATGTTTTTGCATCGCTTCTATGAATTCTTTTTCATCTGACTGGATTAGAAAGCATATGCTTGGGTTTTTTTCTTTTAACTCCTTAGATTTTTCTATGAAATCATCATAAGAAGGGGCATTGGTTTCCAATGATTTGTCGTTACCCCTGTAATAAAGAGCACATAAGTTATGGTAATTTATATGATATTTAGCCTCTAGGCTCTTGATGATTTTTGTAACATTATCACTTGGGGTAAAATACTTTTCGATAAAAAGATTAATATCTTGAAAATTCAATTTTTTATAATTTGAATATTGATCTTCATCCTTTGTCGATGTTATGTATATACGTTTTGAATAGTTTATTGTAACGCCACCGCGTTCCTTGAAATACTCACTTGTTATGTCGACCCCCTGCATGCGTTGAAAAAGGGTAAATAAATTGCTGCAATCTACTTCTTCTGGCAGTTGTTTATATACGTTAAAGTAAAGTACTATTTCCCTTAGTCTTACTGTACAACAAGAAAAAAACCCGGTGCCCTTCTGGTGCATTCCTGCTTTTAGAACTTTAGGCGAATAACCGCATAATTTTAAAACATTATTTAAGAGTATTTTGCCATCGCTAGGTGTATAGCCAAATGTATGTAAAATGCCCTTTATTATGTTATTTCGTAATCTATGTTTTGACATTATGCTTCAATACTAAAGTTTCAAAAGACAAGAATCAAAAAAAACAGCTTTTCAATGAGATTTGTGGTTAATACTATAGCGAAATCGTTGTGATAGAGATAGTACATCTAAATTTTAAAGTGTGACCGTTCAAGCTACAGCACCAAGTAATTTATCCATTATTATCCGAGCAGTGAAATAGGCTCATGTGGCTTGCGTTAGCTCCTGTTTTGTAGCAATGCTTCTCAGATCTATAACTTGTACCGTTCAGTGTTATATCGCCACAACCACTTAGTTGCAATAGTCTGTGCGTGGTCAATTGCTCAAAACTGTGTACATCCAGTAATTCATTTCATACGGCTCAATAGAATCGGCCAAGTCAAGCAAACTGAATTGATAATTTAGCTCAAAAAACAGAATACTTTTTCAGCCTAGTCTTTGGAATCACGGTTGATATATTCTGATACATTGTCTGATCAAATAGATAGTGGTCTTACCCACGAAAAGTAGACACGGTTAGTTGCTCAAACTGCTGTTCGTAAGCACAAGGGCTGATATAAACAATCGATGTGTGTCTCCGTACTCGATTGTAGAACATTTCAATGTACTCGAAGATTCCTGGCCGGGCTTCCTCAACATTCCTGTAGTTCTCCGCATAGATCAGTTCAACTTTCAGGCGAGAGAAGAACGATTCCATCACCGCATTGTCCCAGCAATTGCCCTTGCGACTCATGCTACACCGCATCCCATGCTGCTTGATAGTCTCCTGGTATTCATTGCCCCGGTACTGCACACCCCGGTCCGAGTGAATCAGGGCATTCTCCTTCAGGTCGCGCTGCGCTACAGCCATGGTGAAAGCCTCCAGTATCAGACTCTCGCGCATATGGGTGTCCAGGGCCCAGCCCACCACTTTCCTTGAAAACAGGTCCAGCACCGCCGCCAGATACAACCAGGTTCGGCCCACCTTGATATAGGTAATATCAGATACCCATTTTCGATTCGGCTCTTCCACTGCAAATTTCCGGCCCAGCAGGTTCTCGCTCACATTCGTCCTCGACTCCGTTCGTGGCCGGTACTTAAAGCCTTTGCCATTACGCGCTCTCAGGCCCCGCTCGCTCAGCAATTCAGCCACATGATTGACGCTGCACCCGATGCCGCTGTCATTCAGTTCTTCCGTCAGCCTGGGTGCACCATAGCGTTTCTTAAACTGAAGATAGGCCGCCTCAACGGCCTGACCGACCAGTGCTCTGCGCTCTTCCCGCTGGCTGACCGGGCGATTTGACCAGGCATAAAAGCTGGAGCGGGGCACCGACAGCAGTTCGCACATCAGCACCGTATCAAACTCACTGCGATGTGCCTCGATCAGGGCGTACTGATCTTGTCGATCTTCGCAAAGTACGCCGTGGCTTTTTTTAGAAAGTCGCGCTCCTCCCTCAGCTTCGCGTTCTCTCGCCTGAGTTTGCGCAGCTCTGCGCTCTCGTCTTTGGAATGATCCAGACCTTCATGGATCTTGAACTGCCCTTTCGAGAGCTTGCTGAACTGGGTGCGCCAGTTGTAGATCTGGCCAACATGTATGTCCAGCTCTTTGGCGACATCAACCGCAGTTCGATCTGGCAGATTAGCCAATCTGACCGCTTCTTTGTGGAAGGATTCCGGGTATGCTTTTGCTTTCTTTCTTGCCATTTTGACACCTCTCGTTAGATGTTAATCTAATTGATGAGTGTGTCTACATCTCGTGGGTAACTCGGATAGCTAACGTATAAGCATTTATCCGTTGTGCAGCGCATGACGGATAAATGTCTGTTGGACTAAGCTGCTCACGGAGAGCCTCAGTCATTATATAGAGGGGATTGTATTCGTCAGGCCCTGGCTTGTCGAAGCCTGTGCAGCAGATGCGGGCCTTTGTAGGGTTCGTTTCGCTTGATCAGGCACCTCAACTCATCGCATGAACCTCGTTTTTCCAAGCCTACTACCCCTGGTTT
>JBHPFC010000002.1:0-74176 GCA_042576405.1 Pseudomonadota bacterium
AATTCTGCCTCGGGTATGATTTGCTCGCGCAGGGTTTGCGAAGCGGTAACAGCGTGCGACAGTTCCTGGTAGATCTCGTAGAGGCTGGCATGTAATTTCAGCTGGCGTTGTTGGTAGAGCAGCGGGTGCTGGTCAGATAACAGACGCGATGATTCGATGCCGGGTGCTGCACGGGAGGCAGCGCCCAGCGGAATACTTGCCGAGAGCACCAGCGCACTATCATCGGTGATATTGAAATAACGTATACCGCCGGAGAATTCGACATTCATTCTGCGCCGTGATTGCGCCAGGCGAAGGCGGGATTCTGCGAGGCGTTGTTCGCTGGCATAACGGGTCAGATCGGGGTTGCGCTCCAGCAATTGCGCCAACTCTTCAAAAGACCCGACCGGGTCGAGCGCTGACAGCGAGGCTTTGGCGCTGGAGAAATTCGCTTCAGTATGGCCCCACTGGGTTGCAAGTTTCAGTCGCGAAGTCGCGTGTTCGGCGTGCTCCAGCTCCATTTCAGCCCTGGCTACCGCAATCCGGACCCGGCGCCGCTCAGTGTCAGGGCTTTTACCGACCCTGACGCGTTCGCCCACAATCGCAGCGGTGCGCTTTGCCAGGACCAGTTTGTCCCGGGCGATCTTCAGGCGTTCCTGATCAACCACCACGTGTATAAACCGGCGCGCCGCTTCAGCGAGCAGGTCGAGCCTCTCGGCGTCCTTTTCGTTACCGAGAAGAGTGGCTTCATTGCGGGCAATTTCGCCGCGCAACCCAGCCTTGTTACCAAGTTCCAGTACTTTGCCGAGACTCAAGGTGGCCTCGAGCAGGTCATCACCACTGAATCTCCCCGATCCGGCAAAGTTTTCCAGTTCCAGTTTTACCTGCACAGGTGTTGACTGTTGTGCCTGGCGGATTCTCGCGGCGGCCGCCTGGGCCTGGTAGTCGCCAGCCAACAACATGGGGTTGTTCTCGAGTACGGCAACCAGGGCTTCATCAAGTGTGAGAGTATTCTGTTCCAGGGATTCCGCCGCAATGTTGCTGCAGAATCCGAGGATGCCGAATGTCAGGGCAATCCAAATACGCATTTTATTTCTCCCGAGCTTTTTAGATCGCTCGAATCAACGGACTGACAGCTGTGTATGACCAACAACATACACAACAACCCGGTATTTTTTACCGGGGTAAAAACCAAACAGTCGTAATTAAAAGCTAGGAGGAGCGCGCAAGGGTGGCGCTATGGAAAACCAGCGTCGTTTTAGCAAGATGAAGCGTATGGTGGGACGCGGCTTGTTTGAATACGCAACACTCAATAGAAAAATTGTCAGCCAGACGATAATTGCGGCCAGCAAGGGGTTGTCGCCGATTTTTTTCAGCATCACATCGGGGGTAACCGGGAAGATTGCTCCGTCTTTATGGCTGTCGGGGGCAATATTATCGATGGCAATATGCAGATCGATGGCATGCTCATGGATCAGGGAGGATGCATCGTCGATATGCTGTAAATGAAAATGTACAGGCTGAACAGTCAATGCAAATACAGCGGCAATCAGCAACCAGCCGATGACCCTTAGCTGTAAATAATATCTTCGTCCGGTGTACATGCGCGACAGTATAACCTGAAGTAATGCCAGTTTGGATAAATAACCGGCAACAAAGTATCGCATGTCTTGTGTAGCACTAACTTTCTGTAAAAGCAGTATGGCCGAGTTTGCGATCGGTGGATCCTGGTTCTTCCGCGGCGGCAAAGTAAAAATTACCTGTTAGAGTTAATTTATTCACTGAGGTTAGCTGTAATCGGGGCCAGATATCGACAAATATCGACTACTGGTCGAAAGTTGGCGGTTAGAAAAAATCCCTTTAAATTCCGCTAATAAAGGTCTTTTTCAGACCATGCTCAGATTGTGCCTGGAATATTTCAGCCTTTGATGTCGTCTGAACTACTGGCGAGAAAATTAAAGGAGAGGGGCTATGGCGAGCGATAGACTTGCAGAGCTGCTACTGTCGAGGGGCGAATTCACTGAGGAAGAAGTCAACCGTATGACAGAGGATGATGCATGGCAATGGATTCACGCCAGCGAATCCGAGCCAGGTAAGCCAGATAATGTTTTGCCTAGTACCAAAAATAACTAGTTAAACATTCCGAACCCGCTACGGTCCGCCGCAAGGCCGGTTTTGTATTTCGGGGAATGTCCGGTTTGAATAGAGTCCAGGTGTTCAAGCTAAATCCCTGGCGGTTTTCTCGTGACCACTTGATATAGGGTCTTGTCGGAAAAATGCTTTCATCCTGGTATAAACATCAGGGAGCAGGTGTTCAACAACTTCCGGTTTTTCAAAAAAGGACTTCGCCCAGTATGGCAATAAATTCAGCGATCGAGGTGGTGGCGTAGCCGCTGTCGGTCGCTTCGATTGTGTATGGGAAAACAGGCCTGCAGGGCTATAAACAGCACTATGTATTCTGTCACCACCAGACCACCAGACCACCGGCACCCGTAAACGATTTGTGATACATGAAGAAAATAGCCAGCTCCCGCCAACGGTGTTGGTCGTTGCAGGACAGCATGTGGATCACCGGCAGCATGGAGAACGATGTTTGCCACTGAGTTTCGGTTACCGCAGAGTCGAGAATGATGCGCTTTGCCACCAGCGTTTTATTTTATTGAATATGGCGAAAGGATAGGGGGTGCAGTCGGCTCTCAGCAGTGTTTTTACTACAGTTGAGAGCCTGGGTAACAGTATGAAATGTATGAATAAACGCAAATAAAAAGGTTTTTTGACGTTGAAGGATTTGGGTGTACGTTCCCAAATATAGTATTATTGGCACAAGCTAAGCGTTCCTCCACGGACTGGAATAACAATCTAAAAACAAGATCCAGCGCCGGCTCTTAAGTACATAGTCCATGTCAGGTGAGCGTGTTGGAGGAGATGTAATCATGTATTCGAAAATTCCCCGTGCAGTAAAGTCTCTTGGTCTTTTGGCCCTGGCCGTATTGTTGTCCAGTTGTGGCGGAGGAGGTGGTGGAAGTTCCAGTACCGGTGCAACAGGATCCATTTCACCATCGGGCTCTGGCTCGGTCGGTATTCTGCTGACAGATAATCCGGCAAGCCTGGATATGTTCTCCGGTGTCATGATGTCGGTTACCAAGGTCGAGCTCTTCAATGCTGACAGTGGTGACAAGGTAACCGCGTACGATGGCAGACCGCGTGGCCCCTTTAATCTGCTCAAACTTAGAAACGAATCCAGGCCGCTGACATTTAGCGATAATGTGCCCAGTGGCCGTTACTGCAAGATCCGTCTGACACTGGATGATATGTGGCTAACGTTCAAGGACGGCAGTCCGGATTACCACCCGAAGTTGCCGGGTAACAATAAACTCGACCTGAATGCACGCGACTGTTTTTACGTCTCGTCAGACAAAATGATCTATGTCCAGCTGGATATGGATATGAGCAAGTCTATTCATATTGTCAAACGGGGTAATCGGGATGATTACAATGTCCGGCCTGTGGTGTTCATCGACGTGGTTGGGCACGATTTCAGAGGCAAGCTGGTACGTCTGGAAGGAGGTACGATTGAAGATGTAAATCGTGCCGAGGGCACCGTACTGGTGTGTGACGCAATCCCAATGTTCCAGGATGCTTCAGCTGATCTCAGGGACGAATGTGTGACAGTGCATGTTGGGAGAGATGCATCAGCCTTCGACAATGACACCAATGATGGCAACACGACAGAGGGCGGAGATGCCATACCATTGGCTGACGTGTTTGCACCTGAACGCGTGGGCCGTGGACCGGTCACGGTAGTGGGTTACTTCCGTACCGATGTCAACAGCGTATACGTCGCTCGCAAGGGCAGCAAAGGCAGCAAGGGCAGCAAGGGCAGCAAGGATAAAGACGATTCTGACGGTGGTCGCGGATATCTGGATTTCGATGCCCTGGTTGTCGAACTTGGAGATTTCCTGAGCCTGGACGGCGAGGTGATCTCCACCTCCGGTGGTAGGATGGTCAACGAGGCTCTGAATGCCGAGGCTGTCGCATCATCAGAAATAAGCGGCAACGGGGCGTCCCTGGTTAATGACGGTATCGTCTCGGACCCCAACAATGCCTGGGTCGCTACGGAAGACGTACAAACCGAGTCTGCACGGATACGCCTGAATTTCGATTCAGCAAAAGCCATCAGTCGCGTGGTCTTGTACGATGTGTTGGGACCTGGCACACAGCTGGAGGCGGGCTCTATCGAGTTCAGTGATGGTAGCTCGATTCCTATAACTATACCGCTGCCGAATGACGGTACGCCCGTTGTATTTGATTTTTCGGCTAAACAGACCGATTGGGTGCAAGTCAATCTTACACAGGCCATACTAAGATTCGGTCTGGCCGAAATTGAGGCATATTCGACCGACGGTGCCGCTGATGGTTTCAACATGGCAGTAGTGCCGGGACAGAGTTACGCGTCCACGGATCCGTTGCCGGTTGTTCTGCAGCCTGCACCAGTCGGAGGCAATGGAACCAAGATCCTTTCCAGAACCGGTCAGGTTCTGACCAGCGATGATATTGACACGGGACAACATGTAACAGTGGATGGTGTGCTGTCAGGCCCTAATCCGCTGTTTCTTAATTCAGCGCTGGTCATAGTAGATACCGACGCGCTGAACAAGGACATCGCCGGTGGTTCCATCAACCGCGTCGGTGACGACAGTCTCCTTCTTGAGGCCGACTCATTCGTCTGTGAGCCCGGTACCGGGCCTGGTTTCTACGTGGTCAACTTTAACCCGGGTACCGATATTTATGAGGTCACGGAATCGAGCTCAAGTATCGAGGGCGAGTTTGTCGACTCCGATGAACTGGATATCGGGCAGAGAGTGGATATCAGTGGTGAATGTAATAATGGCGAGTTACTTGCCGACACGATTGTTATTCTTCCCTAGAAACCTGACAGCACATTGCGTGTGATTAAACCCGGCGAAGTATTTCGCCGGGTTTTCTTTTGGGTCGCAGAAAATAGACGGTTACAGACAGAGCTTTGGTGTCACCGGCGTTTGTAGTGAGTGGTATACAATCCAGTACACAGGTCGAGCCGGGAGAGGCTGCGTGATGAATTTGACTAACCTGCAATCGGCGTTTTGATATTTCGCAATGACGGATGATATTCACCGCCTGGATCTGGAGCGCGATGCCCGGATAACGGAGTGGAAGCGGCAGGCGAAACAGGCAACGCGGGCGAGGCGAAAGCGGAACCTGTACATCATTACGCTCCACCCGGATGTTCTTGATCGAGATGAATTTCGCCAGGTCAATCCCGGATATGTCGAAGGCATGCCCTGCGTATATGTCGGGTTGACCATCCATATACCTGGTGACCGCTATGAACAGCACAAGGCGGGCTATCGAAGCAGCAAATATCCGCGACTGTATGGTATTGAACTCGCAATGGAGCTAATGGAAGGGTTCGATGCAGAAGGGTTAAAAGATACTGAGCGGGAAGCTGCGCTGGCCGATTGGTTAAGAGACCAGGGGTTTGCAGTCTGGCAGAACTAGCGTACCGGCCTTTTGTTGCCATCCTTGTCAATCGCGACATAGGTGAAGGTGGCTTCTGTGACGCGGAAGCGTGCGCTATCACGTTCTTCCTCCCGTAATACCGGGTTGACCCAGACTTCAAGTTTGATGGTTATTGAAGTAGTGCCTATGCGTTCGACTTCCCCATAACAGCAGACAACGTCACCAACCTTGACCGGACGGATGAATTGAATGCGATCGACTGCTACTGTGACCACGCGCCCCTGTGCAGTTTCCTTGGCCAGAATACCGCCGGCTATATCCATCTGGGAAACAATCCAGCCACCAAAAATATCACCATTGGGGTTGGTGTCCGCGGGCATTGCAAGTGTGCGCAATAGTAGGTTGCCGTGTGGTTGAACGCCGGGGTCAGTCATTATCACAGTGTATCGATGTGAGTTGGCCGCTGCTTTCAAGCACTTCGGTAAATCCGAACTGTGCCATATTGCGCATGCGTTGCGGATAGAGAACACCTTCCAGGTGATCGCATTCGTGCTGAACGACGCGAGCGTGAAAGCCCTTTGCTTCGCGTTCAATCGGGTTTCCGAACTGGTCAAAACCCGAGTACCGAATATGCGTGTAACGTGGTACCACGCCACGCAGGCCCGGCACGCTGAGGCAGCCCTCCCAGCCATCTTCCTGATGTTCCGAAAGCGCTTCGATCAACGGGTTGATGAGCACAGTTTGAGGTACGGCTTCCGCATCAGGATAGCGGGGGTTGCTGTCAACACCGAATACCACCACTCTAAGGCCAATATTGATCTGGGGTGCGGCGAGTCCGGCACCATCTTCTGCCTGCATCGTATCGATGAGGTCGCGCACCAGGGCGTGCAACTCAGGCGTATCAAACTGCTTTATGGGCTCGGATACCTCCAGCAATGCGGGGTCGCCCATGTAGAGTATTTGTCTCGTGGTCATGACGAAACCATCATACCTGTGTCACCCGCCTAAAATAACCACGCCTGCAATGGTGCGAAAGGGTGTTGAATTACCGATAAAAAATGGATTTGTGTTGAATATCAGGATTGGCTTATAAATTGGTTATATACACATGTTTAGTCGTATTTGTTAATATTGTGGCAAGCCGAGCAAAAATAAAATATCAGCCGGCAGCGTTGGGGGCATTCGTATGTACAATCAATTCTACGGATTTCGAGAGAAACCGTTTTCTTTGCTACCAGATCCTGATTTTCTTTATGTCAGCAAAGAGCATGGCACAGGCCTGAATCTGCTTGAGCTGGCTATTCTCAATCAATCTGGGTTCTGCGTAATCAGTGGCGAAATTGGCGCTGGAAAAACCACCATCATCCGCGAGTTGTTAAACCGCCTGGACGATCAGGTCAGGGTTGGGTTGATTACCAATACGCATGCCAGTTTTAGCGACCTGATGCGATGGATTCTTGCCGCCTTCGAATTGAAAGTCGAATCGGATGAAGGCATCTTTATGCACCGCCAGTTCACAGACTTTGTTACCGAACAATTCAACAGTGGCCGACATACCCTGTTGATAATTGACGAGGCCCAGAATCTTTCTGTAGCTGCGCTGGAGCAGTTGCGTATGCTCTCCAATATCAACTCGGGCAGCGAACTGCTGCTGCAAGTAATTCTGGTCGGTCAGAGAGAGCTAAGAGAGAATCTCAAACGGCCCGAACTCGAGCAGTTCGCACAACGCATCTCTATCGATTACTTCCTTGCGCCGCTTAATGAATCTGAAACTACAGCCTACATAGAGCATCGTGTAGCGCACGCTGGTGGAAAAAATCCTTTGTTTGACGTCGAGGCATGCGCGAGGATTTACAAGTACAGTTGTGGCATACCACGCGTCATCAATCGACTCTGCGACCTCAGTCTGGTTTACGGATACGCTGAAAATGTGCAGACCATCGGCGCCAGTCTGGTCGAGGCGGTGGTAAGTAAGCAAAAACTTGACAAGCCAGGTAAAAAAGCAAACAGGAAAAAGACACAAGCTGTAAAGGCTGTAAAGAATGCAGAGGTAGAGAAAAAGCCGGCGTTGATGGAACAGGTGGCTTCGACTGAGCAGTCAGAGCGGGTGCACCAGAAAGAAGCGGAGCCTTCTGCAACTGAAAATGCTTTGAAGACAGATAAAAAGCAAGCCAATACAAACGTCGATGCCGGGGGGCGTGCCATGAACAGAACATCGAAACCAGCGGACACGGAAGAACTGCCTGGTCGGGGAGGCGCTGACGTGGCCAGGTCTGCAGATACGCAGACTGTTTCTGCTGAGGAGGCAGTGAGACGCCATGAGGAACTGGAGCGGGTTGCCGCTGAGAAGGCACAACATGCAAAGGCAGCGGTTGAGATCGCAGCTGCGAATCTGGCTGATTCAAGGCAAGCGGAAAGCGAAAGGCTTGCTGCCGAACGGCGGCTGGAAGAAGCCGTTAGCGTGGGCGAGAATACATCGCAGTTGGCAGCCGCTGCGAAATCGGCAGCCGAAACGACGGAGGCCGAACGCAAGGCGGCTGAAGCAGTTGTGCTGGAGAAGAAAAAAATTGCCGGGCAGGCTGACGAGAAAGCGAAGCTTGAGAAGGCTGCAGCCGCGGAACAGATTGCACAGATCGCCGGTATAGAGAAAGAAGCCAGAATGGCTGCTGAAAAGACCATAGCAGCAGCTGAGACGGCGCTGGCCGAGAGAGTAGCAGCTGAAAAGGCGGCTGCCGAGGCAGCCGCAGCTGCTACTGATCTGGTCAACAAGGCTACTGAAGAGCGTGTTGCGGTCGAGACTGAAACAAGTCGTCGTCTGGCTGAAGTGGAGAAGGCTGCAGCACTGGCTGCCGCCGAGCAAAGTCGTGCCAGCCAGATAGTAGTCGATAAGGTAAACAGCGAGAAAGCAGCCAAAGCACAAGCTGAGGCTTGTGTAAGAATGGCAGAGGAAAAAGCTGCTGAGCGCGTCCAGGCGACTCAACTCGCAGAACAGAAAATTAACGCCGCCAGAGAAGCTCGGAAAATTGCAGCGGCAAGCCGTAAAGCTGCAGAAACAGCAGTGGTTCAGCGGGCTGAGGCGGAGCGAGCGGCTATTGCGGGTGCAACAGTTGAAAAGGTCGCAATGGCAAGTGTTGCGGCGGATGAAGCCGCAGAGGCATTGAGACTGGCTGAAATTGCCGATGCCGCCCAACAGGCGGCACTCAGGGAGGCAGGCGAAGCCAAGGCCGCAGCAGCTGCAGCTGCCCGGCGTGCGGCGGAGGCCAGGGCCGCTGCGGAAAAGGCGGCCGCAGTCGAGAGCAAAGGGACGAATGAGGTGGGCGAGGTCAGGCCAGTACCAAGGCCCTTGACCGATGAACCGGCCATGAAAGAACTGCTTCTGTCGAATACGCCTGAAATCATACCGGACGTTGAGTCAAGAGGCCGAAACAACGCTGGCAGAACGTGGGCCGTTATGGCAATTACAGCTGTTGTGGCTGGCGCTGCGTGGTTGGTAACTCAGTCCGGGGATTCAGGAAATAATGCCGGCCTCGGTACGGCGGCTGACAGGACGGGTATACAGCATAAGCATTCAGCAGGTGTGGCGGTAGATACTGCTGCAATGGAGATCAGTGGCGAGATCCGCAAGCCGGATAAATAGCCAGGGCTCGGGGCTTGTCAGGTGCCCGATTCAATCCAGTTGCGAATACGGTTGGAATCACCGAAAGGTGTTAGCTTGCCATAGGAATTGAGCAGCACAATGAAAAGGGGCTGGTCTGCAATCTCCGCACGCATCACCAGACAGCGACCGGCTTCATTGAGGTAGCCGGTTTTACTGAGCTGGATATCCCAGGCTTTGTTCTTCAGCAGTCTGTTGGTGTTACCAAAGCGTAGCTCACCACGGCCTTTATAAGGATAGACGCTGGTAACCCGGGTGGTGGTTGCTTCGCGAATAAAAGGGTAGGCCTGGGCAGCACGCAACATGATCGCCACATCCCGTGCCGACGCAATATTACCGGCATCCAGCCCGGCAGGATCCGCAAATTCGCTGTTGGTCATACCCAGTTCGCGGGCCTTACGGTTCATGGCGTTGACAAAAGCGGATTGTCCCCCGGAGTAGGTGCGCCCAAGCGCATTCGCAGCGCGATTCTCGGATGCCATAAGCGCGAGGTGTACCAGCTGTTGGCGGGTGAGTGTTGCACCATATTTCAATCGGGAGCCAGTGAGCTGCAAAAGGTCCCGATCTTCCTTGGTAATGGTGATTTTCTGCTGCAGGGGTAATCTGCTATCCATAATTACCATGGCCGTCATCAGCTTGGTGATCGAGGCAATCGGTCGTGGTTCGTCGGCTTTCTTCTCGTAGACGATTTGGCCGGATTGATCGACTATCAGGGCGGATGCAGAGCGTAATTTGAGTTTTCCGGGATTCAGCGTTCCCCACAGGTTTTGGTCTGCAGGCCGGGAGCTGTTTTTATCGAGCGATGCCAGCTGAAGGGGTGCTTCTGCAGCAATATTGCTGCTAAACAGCCAGGCCAGCGGCAGCATGCAGAGTATCAGCGACTTTATAGAGCGGTGTTTCACTGTCTTCTCGAGTCCGGGAGCAGTCCTGTTAGTGTTTCCTTCGGCGCATTATGGCAAATCCTTAAAGCGGCGTCGAAACTGGTTTGACAGCAGTTTGCCTTGCAGGCTGATTCCCTTATCATGCGGGTTTTGCCATGTGGTCCGTATCCCCTTCAATGCAATCCATCGTTGCCATCTCCAATCTATCCAAGACTTATGCCAACGGTTACAACGCGCTGAAGGATGTTAATCTGGATATTGCATCCGGCGAGATTCTGGCGCTTTTAGGTCCAAATGGTGCGGGTAAAACCACGCTTATTTCGATCATCTGCGGTATCGTTAACGCCAGCGAGGGATCGGTGCTGGTCGACGGTCACGATATTGTCAGGGACTACCGGCTCACACGCAGTCTGATTGGTGTTGTGCCCCAGGAGTTGACCCTGGGCGCTTTCGATACTGTATGGAACACGCTGTGTTTCAGCCGTGGGCTGTACGGCATGAAGCCGAACCCTGCCTACATCGAACAGCTGCTCAAGGATCTGTCGCTCTGGGAAAAGAAAGACAGCGTGCTGATGTCGCTGTCCGGCGGGATGAAACGACGGGTGTTGATTGGCAAGGCATTGTCCCATGAGCCGTCGATTCTGTTTCTGGACGAACCCACGGCGGGTGTTGATGTAGGCCTGCGCAAGGATATGTGGCAGCTGGTTCGGCGTCTGCGGGAATCGGGCGTCACGATTATTCTGACGACTCACTATATAGAAGAGGCTGAAGAGATCGCTGACCGTGTCGGCATCATTGATGGTGGACGGCTGATACTGGTGGATGACAAACAGGCCCTTATGCACAAGCTGGGCAAGAAGCAGATGGTTATCGAACTGGATGAAACAGTGGACCAGGTACCTGCCATGCTGGCACCCTGGTCACTGGAGCTGTCTGTGGATGGCAGCAGGCTCACCTATACCTACGACCCACATAGTTCACATACCGGCATTCCCGATTTGTTGCAGGCAATAAGCGCAGCTGGCTTGACCCTGAAGGACTTCAATACCACGCAGAGCTCTTTGGAAGATATTTTTGTCAATATGTTGAAGAGCAAATAATGAATATCCATGCCGTCAAGGTTATTTACAAGTACGAAATGCTTCGCGCCTGGGAAACCCTGTTGCAGAGTTTTGTCTCGCCGGTATTGTCTACTTCGCTCTACTTTGTTGTGTTTGGTTCGGCTATCGGTGGACGAATCGAGCAGATAGACGGGGTTTCTTACGGCGCCTTTATCGTTCCAGGTCTGATGATGCTGGCATTGCTAACCCAGAGTATTTCCAATGCCTCATTCGGTATATTTTTCCCCAAGTTTACCGGTACTATCTACGAGGTTATGTCCGCACCGATTTCGTTTGTTGAAATTCTGCTCGGCTATGTAGGTGCTGCAGCGACCAAATCGCTTGTCATCGGCCTGATCATCCTTGCTACAGCAGGGCTGTTTGTGCCCCTGGAGATTGCCCACCCGTTCTGGATGGCGGGTTTCCTGGTGTTGACCTGCATCGCCTTCAGCCTGTTCGGATTTATTATCGGTCTGTGGGCGAAAGATTTTGAAAAATTGCAGCTCATTCCGTTACTGGTTATCACACCACTGGTCTTTCTGGGCGGCAGCTTTTACTCGATCAACATGTTGCCACCCGTGTGGCAGACCATCACCCTGTTTAACCCGGTGGTCTATCTGATCAGTGGTTTCCGCTGGAGCTTTTTCGAGGTTTCGGACGTGAGCGTCGGGTTGAGCCTGTTCATGGTGTTGTTATTTCTTGCAGCTTGCTTGCTGATGGTTTCCTGGATGTTCAAGACCGGGTACCGTTTAAAGCAATGATCCGCGCGATGAGTAATTAATGGATATTCAGGCGGGTTAGTGGCGGGAGGGGAGTGTGAAATAATAGGTCGCCCCTTTCCTTACCTCACCTTCATCCCTCAAATTAGAATACAGTTCTAGATGTGCAGGCTGGAGATGTCTGGTCAGGTATTTTTCATTCGCGTCTCAAGGGCAGAGGCAAAATCTTCCATGATATTCGCTACAGGCAGAATTTCACCGATTCCCGCAACGCTCTTGCCGGCCTGGTAGTAGTCCTTATGTCCACCGCCCTGTAATGATGCCTGTTTCAGCTTCCAGATTGACTGTAATGAATAGATTGTGCGCATCCAGTGCTTGGTTTTGCGGCCCCCGAGCATCCATTTGGCGACGGGACCTGCACGGGTGCCAATACGGTCGATGTAGGGTGTTCTGATAATGGATACTGGTACTCCGGAGATTTTCTCGGTTAAGACAATATCATCTTCATGTGCTCGCAGGATGGCTTCCTTGTAATCGCTACCCACACTGCATTCTGTACTGGCGAGGAAGCGCGTGCCCAGCTGGGCACCAACATAGCCGGCCTTGATGGCGCCGGCAAATTCTTCCGGTTCGCCTATGCCGCCGGCGCAAATCAGCGGCTTGCCGAGAGGTGCGACTTCGCTGAGCAGTTCTTGTGGAGACAGTTCTCCGGCATGCCCGCCAGCCCGGTTATTTACGCAGATAAAACCATCGACACCGCCATCAAGCGCCTTTTCCGCCCATTTTCGGTTAGTGACATCGTGGTAAATTATCGTCCCGGTCGAGTTTGCCTTGTCGACCACCCAGCGTGGATTGCCCAGTGCGGTAACAAAGAAGGGCACTTTTTCCTCAAGTGAGATATCCACCCATTGGTGTACACGCGCGAGGTATTTTTTCGAGCTTCTCTCGATAATGAAATTAACACCAATGGGTTTGCGGGTGAGTGAGCGTATATAGCGCAGCCCTTCCCGGAAGTCATAGCCGTGAACGTATGTCAGGCTCAAGGGTTGTACAATGCCTATGCCGCCAGCCTCGGATACTGCTGCTACCAGTTCCGGGTTTGAACAGGGGTACATCGCGCCGCAGATCAACGGTACCTGAATGCCAAGCGTGCGGCTGAATTCAGTTTGCATGCCCAGCCGCTTTTTCGGGGCCGACCAGCCAGTGGGCGATCACTTCGGCGACGAGGGAGATTACAATAAAATTACCACTGCGCACGGCATATGTCCCCTTGTCTATGGTGAGTATCATGTCATGGCTATCAAGCTGGAAATTGAAGGCCTTGTGAGGCGCGTTATTTGAATGCCAGTTGTAGCCCGTAAAATAATTTATAAAGACATTATAAAACAAAAGGATACAATATATATCTAATAAATAATATTAGGTATCGAAAGTCTTTGAAATAGTCATCGGGAAAGACTCCAGCGATTAATCGAGTTTGCATAGTAGGTCAATACATCCTCGGCATCCGGTGCGGCGCGCAATAGCCCGTTCTTTTGTTCCAGCATTTTGCGCGCGCACAGTGTGTTCAATGCATTGGATAGTACGCCTTCACAGGCACCGGCTGTAATCCGTATCGGAGCACCCTGTTCGCGTAACCTGTCAATCTTGTTAAGTGCAAAAGTCTTGAGTGCCAATGCACTTTCCCAGCTATCACGATGTTCCAGTGCTACGCTTGCAAGCAGTGGTAGCGGCAGCACAGGAACAACATCCGCGATGCGTTCCATTAATTCGTCAGCAAGTCGGCCAACCGCCAGGAGTCGCTGTGCCTGTTCCAGATGGGTGAACTCTACGCCGTTTTCGTGACACCAGTCCTTTACTGATAATGGTTTGCCGAAGTTAACGCTTGCGTAGCCGAAGCGTCGCCAGCGCTCACGTCGGGAAAGTATGAGTTGTTTGAACATAAAGTGCAGGGATGTTTTGACCACGAACCTGGTGCTGCGTTGTTCTGCATCGAGGTCCAGCCTCCGCAGCAGGCTGCGATCTTCTATTACCCGGTCGTAATTGATGCCTGCCGGTACGAATACAATTTCACGATCATTGTCCGGTTGGTGGTCGCGTAGCATGTAATCGAGAAAGCCCAGCTTTGGTTCGCGCATGGCGCCGTCGCGGGTCAGACCACCCTCGGGGAACACCGCCTGGCAGACGCCGGCACGTGTTGCCATTTGTATATAGCGCTCTAATACCCGGCGATACAGGGCGTTGCCGGAACCTCGCCGTACAAAGAAAGCACCCATGGAGCGAACCAGTGTTTGCAGCGGCCAGATCCGCGCCCATTCACCGACCGCGTAGGATAGAGCGGTTTTCTCTGCAGCGAGAAAAGCAACCAGGATGTAATCCATATTGCTGCGATGATTCATCACGAATACCACGGTAGCATCAGGATTAACGGATGCCAGCCGGTCGGCATCGTGGAATCCCACCCGCACACGGTAGATAAGCCGGGCGACCCGCTTGGCAATCCAGTAGCCGACACGAAAGTATATGTACGCATTGAAAGAGGGGATGATTTCCCTGGCATAGGCATTGGCTTTTGCCTGGGCTATTTCGTGCGGCATATCGTTCTCGCGGGCGTAGTCATGGATAGCCGCGGCAACTTTCTCGTCGTGGCTGAGCTGGTCAATGAGAATCTGTCGTCGTGTCAGCTGGAATGGCCGCACCTCGATATCAAGGCGAGTATTTACTTCATTGATAACACGGTTGATGCGTCGTCGCAGGTACCAGCGCACGCCAGGCATAAGTACCCGCTCCAGAAGCAGTGCCAGTGAGAGCAGAGCGAGTATCACAGCCAGCCATACTGGCAGAGTAATAGTGTTACCCATGCAGGATCTCTCTCATAGTCCGGAGTTCCCCGTTGACAATCATCATAAAGACCTTATCACCCGAAAGAGTGCCCGGGTAGCAGGGGCGAGAATGTGAGGATCCATGGGTCTGTAGGGCAGCAAAGGCACAGCAGTTTAATCTGTTGTTCATCCCGGTGTCATAAAACGTTAATCGTGTCAGGTGATCCTCTTGCTGAGGTCGCGTGACCTGATGTCGAGAGGACTGCAAGCCATGGAATTCACTATCCAGCAATTACCCAACGGCAAGGCAACCCTGATGACAGGTGACGGATTGTACCTGTTCACTTTTCGGGATCTGGAATCGGCCAGGCAGGCCTGCGAAGACTGGTACCGGGTGAACGCGGATGAGACCTCTGATACAGACGGCGGCGTGTCCTGCAGCGTCTGCAATTAGCGCCATTCTTACCGGCGAATGATTGGCAGAGCCTTGCAGAAGGAGTATTGTGGTCCGGACTTGAAGGTGTTGTGCTGAAAAAAAGGTATCGCCCATGGCCCAGTCCGGAATAGATCCTGAAATGCTGCCCTTTGTCGCGCCCTGTCGGACGCTGACCCTTGACCATCCCCTGAATTGGCTGAAGAGAGGCTGGAATGATTTCAGGCAGGCGCCAGGCCCCAGTCTTCTGTATGGCGGATTCCTGGTGCTTTTAAGCTATATATTGAGCTTTTTCACCTGGAAACTGGGTGGCTACGTGCTGATTTTCAGCCTGATGTCCGGGTTCGTATTCATCGCGCCCATACTTGCGATCGGCCTGTATTCGATCAGCTGCCAACTCCAGTATGGGTTGAAGCCGCAGATAGGCTACTGTCTGCGTGAAGGGCGCAGGCACCTGGGGAGTGAAATGGTTTATTCGATGATTCTGCTGGTCATCTTCCTGTTATGGGCGCGTGCAGGCTCCATGACACACGTGTTTTTCCCTATTGAGGCGCGGCCCGATATTGGTGATCTTGCGGTCTTTCTTTCCGTAGGCACAGCCGTCGGCACTATTTTCGCGACACTGGTATTCTGCGCCAGCGCTTTTTCACTGCCTATGATGCTCGACCGCAAGGTGGATACAGTCACCGCAGTACTGACGAGCGTAAATGCAGTGTTACGCAACAAAGCTGTTATGGCGTTGTGGGCGCTGTTCATCGTGCTAGCGGTGCTAATCTGTTTCGCAACCGCCTTTCTCGGGCTCGCTGTCCTGATGCCGGTAATCGGCTATGCAACCTGGCACGCCTACCAGGACACGGTCATGGCAGACGACTGGCCAAAGCATAGACAAGCGTTTCAATCACCTGATGCTGAGTCCACGCATGGATTGTCAAAAGGGATTACTGGTTGAAGTATTATTTTAGCGGAAATATTTTGTTCGAGCGCACCGATTGGTCGCACCGCTATTGTGTCTATCCAGCGTAGCAATAATTCAAGGGCCGCTTGCGCGGCCCTTTTTTATTTCCGGTTAACGGCTAAAAGGAGCTATCGTCTACTTTTGGTCTAGCCGTGAAGTGAAGTAGAACATTGCGGGTCAGATGACCACACGAGTAATGGCCTGTTCGAGTGGCGCATAACGTTGGCAGTCACAGAATCCTCCAGGGGGCGCCTTTCACCCCCGTTACCATGCGTTGCCATAACCACGATATCAATGTTCATTTCGTCTGTTCGCGTTAATATTTCGTTAATCGGCCGGCGATGCGTGGAGCAATCCAGGCGGACTGAAACGCCGGCATTTGCAAGCGACACGCCGTGTCTTCCGAGTACTTCCTTTTTCCGCAGCGAGTGGTCTTCATCTTCACATTCTGCACCGCCATCGTGAAAGAGCATGACTTCGGTATCGAATCTTTTAGCAAATTTTTCCACACAGGGCATAATGGATGCCGATACTTCGGATCCATCCAGCGGTACAAGCATACGCCGGAAAAGATGCTCATGATGGCTTTCATCCATGTCCGGGCGTGTCGAGTGAAGTATGAAAACCGGGCAGGGCGATTGCCGCACGACCTGCTCCGCAACACTGCCCTCGCGAATATTGTCAACGCCGGATCGTCCGTGTGTCGACATGACTGTAAGTGACGCGGGAAGTTGTACCGCAAGTTTCGTTATTTCATCGACTGCGTTGCCAACCCGAACTTTGGCTTCAACTCGCCAGTTGTCACGTGTGAGGATGTCGTAGTATTTGTTTAACAAGGGGTGTTCAGATGCCTTTTTTCCAGAGCCGCTACTATTGGCTGCAGCCTGGTCAGGGAAGACGTGTAACAAGACCAGTTCGGTGTGTGGTCGATCGCCCAGATGCTCAATATAGTATAGTGTCTCGTCGAATAGTTCCGAACCATCAACAGGTATGAGTATTCTTTCCAACATGGCGCACCTCCTTTGATTTGTGCACTTTTAATGCTTCCGGTTAACTCTCGCATCGGGCCCCGGTCGAAAGGAGGTTCAGGTACCAAATACAAGGCTCACCTGTTTAGTAGTATGTTGCTATTATTTACCATAGCATCTGTCGCCTATACTTTGACGCTCATCAATGAACATGAAGAGTAAAATTGTTTACCCTTAAGGTGGATTGACGAGCGTCTAGCAGAAGATGAAGACTTATGTATACCGGACCGAGTGTAACTATGGAAATGGCTTTTAGGAGGAAAGTATCGTGAATAACTCGAATGCATGCGAACTCATCCAGCACTCATCATTGATTAACGACCTTAGTGAAGATCAATGCAGTGACTTGTCTTCAATTGCGACCATACGTTCATTAGAAGATCGCGAAATACTTATCGAGCAAGGCCAGTCAGACGAAAGCCTGCACATAGTCGCATCAGGCGCATTGGCGGTTGAGCGGGCTACCTCGGGGGGTGACACCGTCACGCTGCATATATTGAAATCGGGCGATCTGGCTGGTGAAATGGGGTTTGTAGACGGCACCGACCATACCGCAACCTTGAGAGCCATGGGGCCGACCAGTGTTGTCAGTATAAGTCGCCATGACCTCGAATCCATGCTGCCTGGAAAACCAGAGGTCGTTTACGGATTGATGCGGGGGATTATAAGGACCGCGCACCGGATTCTGCGTGAAATGAATCTGCAATCCATTGAACTCAGTAACTACATCACAAAGGTCCACGGTCGGTACTAGATCATGAAAAAAATGCCGCTGCTTAAAACTGCCATGACACCGTTCCCGTACTCGGTCGAGCTGGACGCCTCATTTGAAGAAGCCAGTGGACTCATGGGGCATCACAGTGTGCGCCATCTGCCAGTCACACAGGGCCACACGGTCGTCGGAGTTATCACCGACCGGGACATGACCTCGGCCATGAATGTGTGTTCGTCTTCCGGAAATACGGTTAGCTTGAGCGTCAGGGATCTATACATGGCAGACCCGTATATTGTCAGCGTAGATGAGCCGCTCGATATCGTATTGCTGAACATGGCGGACCGACACATAGGTTCTGCCATCGTAACCAAGGCAGGCAAGCTGGTAGGTATGTTTACCTCGGTGGATGCCTGCCGTTGTTTCGGGGAGTATCTGGGCGAAAACTTTCCTCGCCCGGACGGCGACAAGGTAGCCTAGTTTATCCGGGGATAGCCCTGTATCGCGCGAATCGCGTCAACATAGGGGAATACCGATTGGGCCCGGGGCATCGGGCAGTGCGCAACATCCGCTGATTACGAACAGCGCAACAGAAACCAGAATTATCTTAACCAGCATTGACATCATTTGATTACAGCTCTCCCTTTATTGCTTGCGCAGTTTAGAACGCACCAGGCCGATATGCAGTCGCAGATCATAAAGTTCATCCGCGTAGGATAAGGGCACATCAACCTTGCGTACTTCCTCTTCAATGGTTTCCAGCCTGGTAAGCAGACTTTGCAGGTTTTCAACAGATTCGCGTTCGGGATAATCTATATCAAGCGCCTGTAGCTCTCTATACCAGCGGTAGATTTTTTTTCGTACCTGCCATCGGTAGGCGGGTGGCATAATCTTGAATAACGGTATGAGCAAAGTCACCAGTGGTACCATCATGATCTTCAGACGATCTATAAGATTAGCTGTCCAGAAGGATAGATAACGCTGCAGAACGGGTGGTCCGTGCTTGAAATACCGGGCCGCATCATCATCAATCTGAAATTCCAGATTGCGGGCGTTGGGAAATTCGCCCGGCTTTTCAAAAAGGTCACCACCACCGTGTACCTCGGCGGCAATCTGCAGTAACAGGCTCACCAGCGCAGGATGAAAATTATCGTTCGCAACCAGGTTAGCGGATGCGGCGAGCAGGGCGGTGTCATTCGGCGGGATATTAACTTTCAGATCAATGACACCTTCCGGCAGGATGACTCGTGACAGGTAGTGGTGCCTGCGCGTATAGGCTGTTGCGCGCTGAAAGGACATCAGGTTGATATCTTCATCGCGGAGCAGGTTCTGAACCAGCTTCGATCTCGGTGAGGCTACAAAGAAGGCAGCATCAATGTTGCCTCCGATGAGCGCTTCTTGCCCCTCGTGATCCCCCATAGACAACAGGTAGTCGGGCGCGGTATCAAGATGGTTATCTTCCAGCAGTGTCAATGCGACAGCACGGGTACCGCTGCCTTCCGCCCCGATAGATATGCGTTTTTGTGAAAATCCGGTCAGCCGGTTTATGATCTGGTTACCCCGGTAGAATACCCACAATGGTTCGAAATACAGGCTGGCCAGCGAAACAATGCTAGCGGATTCGGCCTGTGCGCCGACGCCGCCCTGGACAAAGGCAAGATCCACGTCTGAGTGCTGATCCTCAAGCAGACGTATATTCTCGATGGAGCCAGCCGTCTCGCGTATCTGCAGCTCAATGCCTTCCGCTGCAAGTAGTTCGCGATACCGTTCTGCAAACTGGAAGTAGGCGCCATCTTTCTGACCCGTCGCAATGACAATTGTTCGAGGAGGGGCAGGGTTCACAAACTGCCAGGCGACGATGAAGCCGATAAGCGTAACAATTATGGCAGGGGCAAAGGTCATAAAACGCATCCCGAAATAATACCCTTATGCCGATCGCTCTGTCATTGTCTTTGGAGCTTGTCCTGGCGTACGGAGGAAATTCGTGATTTTCAGGTGCCGGTTACGCTGGCAATAAAGTTATCCAGAGGGACCGGTTTGTGAATGCCGAATCCCTGTGCGTAATCAACGCCGATATCCTGAAGCACATGGAGTATCTCGTCATTCTCTACAAATTCTGCAATGGTTTTTTTCCCCATCACATGTCCTATCTCGTTTATTGATCTAACCATGGCCTGATCAATCGGGTCGATTGCGATATCTTTTACAAAAGAACCGTCGATCTTGAGAAAATCAACAGGGAGATTTTTCAGGTAAGCGAATGAAGAGATTCCACTGCCAAAATCATCCAGTGCGAACGAGCAGCCAATGCTTTGTAGTTCGCTAATGAGTCTTTGCGCCTTACCCAGGTTTGTGATCGCCGAGGTTTCTGTGATTTCGAAGCATAGAGTTTCTTCCGGAATATCGGTTTCGTTAATGAGATTGACGAGATAGTCGAGAAAATGCGAGTCGCTGATAGACTGGCCGGAAAGGTTTATCGAGCACTTGCTGAGGAGTTTGGTGGCCGGACTGTTACTGAGCCATTCAAATGTTTCCTTTACTACCCAGCGATCCAGTGACACCATGAGATTGTAACGTTCAGCCGCCGGTATGAAAGCACCTGGCGGTATAAGCTTGCCATCCTTGTCTTCCATGCGAACCAGTATTTCGATCATTTCAGACTTTATGCCCAGAGTATTATCGACCGGTGTTATTCGCTGGCAATAAAGTTGAAAATCATCGTTTTCGAGGGCTTCTGTAATCCGTGTGACCCACTGCATCTCGCCATGACGTCCGGCGATAGCCGCATCATCCTCTTTGAAAACATGGATGCGGTTACGGCCATTATCTTTGGCGCTATAACATGCAGCATCGGCAGCGCTCATGACGGTCGTTATGTCTTTGCTGTTTTTGTCAATAATTACAACGCCGATGCTGGCACCAATAACAAACGTCTTGTTTTCCCAGGCGAAGCGAAATTCCTGTACTGTGGCCAGCAGTAAATTCGCCATGCTCACGGTTTTATCGGGTGCGCAATATTCCAGTAACATGCCGAATTCATCGCCACCCAGGCGAGCCAGTATGTCGTGGCTGCGTATCTTGTTTTTCAACAGCAGTGACAGCTGACGCAGCAGTTCGTCGCCGGCCACATGACCGCAGGTGTCATTAACCACCTTGAACTGGTCCAGGTCAATATACAGTAGCGCGTGTGTTGTTCCTTCTTCGCATGGAACTTCCAGTAGACTTCTGAGACGGTTTTCGAACTCGAAACGGTTAATCAGGCCGGTGAGAGCATCGTGGCTTGCCTGGTAAGACAGCTGCTTCCTCAGTTTGCGCTCCTGGTGAACCTGTGTGGATAATACGGTTTCCGCCTCTGATGTGCGCCGCATAACAAAGGAAGCAATCAGCAGCCCGAAGCCTATGGCGACCGCTGATAACATGCTTATATATAGTATGCTGGTTCGATATGAGTCTCGTGACTCATTCAGCGCCTGATGAGCGGATTTCTGCTGGTGCTCCAGCATGCGGACCAGCTGCTCTAGAACCCTGTCTTGTGCCGGTATGGAAAGATCGAGCAATATGCGGGTTGCGTGCTCCGTGTCTTCATCAACCAGAAGCTGAACGACCTGTTCCTGAAGTGGAACTGATTTTGATGTCAGGCTGCCCTGTTCATTGTGAAGTTGCAACTCCTCATCGTCGAGCGGCATCTCGCTAAGGGAAATACGCGCGCTCGCGAAATCCAGCGCCAGCTTATTAAAGCGCATGTATTCCTCATCGCGCTCGAATGGATCCTCCATGCTTAACATTCTGAGCAGGGTAATCGAGCGCTCACGAGCAGCGGTATACATGGTTACGATATACCCGGTTTTTACATTGTGCTCGTCAACAATCGTTTCCATTCTATGGTTGTTTTCGGCCAGGTGAATCAGGCCGGTGCCTGCGACCATGGCCATAAGCATCATGACGATGACAAAACCGATCAGGATTCGATACTTCGAACTATAAGAAGACATGCCCAGATTTCGCCGAACTACCGCAACCATCCATAAAAAATGCCTCTTTGCCAGCTTTAGAGGCCCACTACTGCACTTACCCGCATTCTGGATAATGCCACGGATAGGAGCTGTCGGGGGGCATTTTAATTGAAATTACCAGGCTCTTTTTATTGTCCGGCGCGCGTCTGAAAGGTTCTATGGCATAAAAGCGGTGTATGAGTCGTCTAGCTAATGGATGAATGTGTTTCGTTCTGTTTACAGGCCGGTAGGGTTAAGTATTTTGACCCGTATCAAGCTTTCCAACAGCGAAAAGGTCTATTTTTAATACTGGGATGAGGGCAGTACGGAATGCTTGTCAGCATCAATATGAAGGGAGCCAGACCATGATCTGCCGGAATCCGGATTGTCTCGGACATTATGATTTTGACAATATCGCTCATTATGCGAAGAAACGCTTTGTAGAAGGATGCAGCACGGTTGCACTGCTGGAGCAGGCTGGGTCGGAGCGCGAAAAAGAAGAAATCGCTTTGGTCTCCTTGTTGGACGTAGAGGATGATCAGATTCGCGACCTGGAACTGAGTTGCAGGTATGACAGGCAGTGCAAAGTGCTGGATTGCAGGGACCGGTTGAAAAGATTGATCGAGGATGACCTCGCTATTCGTTGGTAGGTCCGGTTTACTAATTAATTGAGGCGGACCGTCTTCTGCTTGCCGAAAAAGCTGTATCTATATGATATGTATATTAAAAAATATAAGCTTTCATGGTTTGCTGAAAAAGTCCTGTGCATTGGTTAAGCGAATTTTGTTTGCCACCGTTGCCGGGAGCTGTTTTAGCCAGTGACGATGAAAGCGCAAAAAATCATCGTAGTGATACCAGCCTTCATCTGCCTCATACCAGCGATAAATTTGATGGGCGTTCCAGACCGGATCGGTTCCCGTCATGATGCGGTCCTGGTAGCGGGTAATAAATTCGGGCCATCCGGGTAAAAGTTTTCCCTGCTCGTCCGCCAGTTGACCATAGTGATCCGGGTCGCGAGCGGCAAGATCCAGCCACACATTAGGGCAGGCCTGCATCAGAGGTTCAAGCTGGTGGGGCTGCAAGGCGCCACCTGCATGGGCCCAGATAAACCGTGTATGAGAGTATTTCTCACAGATTGGCATGAAATACCGGTAATCGCTTGCATCTGTATGAATCAGAAACGGCAGATTGAATTCTTGCGCCAGACCCAGTAATCCTGTGAAAACGGGGTTATCTCTGGCTGGCCCTATCCCCGCTGTAAGGTGTACTTCACCGATTCCACCGAAACGACCAGTCTGGAGTCGACTGCGTATTTCATCTACCAGTTGTTTGTCCAGGTACCAGTTCAAGCGGTTACCGGTTTTATAGTACGGGGTGGCGAAAGGGATAATCCAGTCACCACCTGCATCTGCCAGTTTCAGGGCTAAATCCGTTGGTTCACTTGATACTGTGGCCAGGACCACGTTATTCCGCCTGAGTATTTCAAGAGCATCCTCAACACCAATAACTTCTGCGTGGGTGTAATTGTAGTGGAGATGAATATCGGCAAACGCGGGTGGGTTGGACTGCGGGCGGATCCCACAACCCACCAGTATGAAAAGCACCAGCGCATAAAGAGGGCGGCGGTAAAAATCAGTAATATTCAATGTTATCGAATCCTTTTATTGCCTTTTTTGGGCCAGGTAGACCGTGTTGGATGACTCACCGCCCGTATAAGGGTTCCGGAAACTCACAATATGCGATTCGGAAGAGTCGAATACCGTATCAAGTAAACATATGAACCCTGCGTCAGGTGGATCGTTGGACCACAGTCCGAAAACACCGCCGGGGTGGAGTTTCCCGGTCAAATTCTGCAGCCCCTGTGCAGTGTAAAAAGTGCCGTTGCCAGAGTTAAGCCAATGCCTCGGTGAATGATCAATATCGAGTAATACCGCATGCGCCAGCCGCGTCGGGTCTGAGGGATCGAATCCGTTATCGGGTGATGCGGCCACGTCAAAGAAATCAGCATGTACAAGGGTGCAGCGAGGATCTGATATCAGTGCCTTCCCGAGGGGTACCAGGCCACGACGGTGCCAGTCGATAACTGGCCGCATGACATCAATCACAGTGAGGCACCGGACTGACGGGAATTCCAGCGCCGCAACTGCCGTGTAACCCAGTCCCAAACCGCCAACAACGATATCCAGGTCGGTGCCTCCAAGCCTGGCGAGCCCGAGTCGTGCAAGCTGAACCTCGGCTTCGGTAAACAGGCTGGACATCAGGAATTCGTCGCCAAGTTTTACCTCGAAGAGGATTTTCCCGTCAAGCCTGGGCTCTGACCTGCGCCTGAGACTGATTACACCCAGCGGTGTTTGCTGGTAGTCCAGTTCCTCAAATTCAAATCTCATAGACTGCAAACCATGATGAACATCCTGATGGTGGGAAACTTCAGCGATGAACCATTACAGGTAACCAGGGGTCGACAATTGGCGCTGTCCCGGTTTATTTCGCAACCGCCTTCTGGATTAACGGAACCAGGGGCTCAGGCAGCTTGAGCGCTCCCGACAACGCAAATTCCTGGCCCTGAGCCGTCATCTTGTTCCAGGTCCGGTGGATGATGTGAATCCATTTGTCCTCATCGTATTCTGGATGTTTTCCTGCGAATTCCAGCATGTAGTGCTCGATGAATACGAGGGCAGCAACGTCTTCCACCAGCTGAGTATCCGGATTGGTCTTCAGCTCCCGTTTGCCCACTGCCTTCTTGACGCGTTCGAGGATATCTTCCGAATAGCCCGCCTGTGCCAACAGGCTGGCAGCAGTCTCGGCGTGAAAGTTATAGAGCTCCGAGCGCCATTTATGGTAGCCCTGGCGATTCATGGGGAAGGCGTTACGCGGTGATTTCCAGCGCTGAATGTGCTGACACCGTACTGCCAGCTTCATGGCGTCGTCCGTATCCGGTGCATAGCGCTCCAGCATGTTGGACATTCGATGCGAATAGAGTAATTCCTTCGGGTACTTTTTCCCTGTATCGGAGTCTTCATTCGGGTCCCCGGCGTTCGCGGCATCGATCAGGGCGGTGGCCTGCTCAAACTGAAGTCGGTTGGCTGTCATGTGATCCTCTTGCGAGTCTGCCTGGTGATATCCGTCGGCAATATTATCGCTGATAATCGTAGCGCATCGATATAGAGGCGGCTACAGATAGCAATTTCCGGCGTCTTTGGTAATTCCAGGCCTCAAGTCGCTGCTATTTGTACTACATTTAGACCGTAAGAGCACTGCCAGGAAGCCATCCGGGGTTGAATTTACCCTGGGGAAACCAGAAAGGGATGTCATGGGGAATCAAAAGACAGCCGGGAAAGAGGCTGAACGTCTTCACGCTCTCCATACTTACCGTTTATTGGACACCGAATGAGAGAGCTTGATTATGCCTTTTAACCGGTTGTATTCAGAAAGGGAATTTTAGTTTAACCCCTGCGCTGGCCTTTGCTATTATTTTCGCGTGATAATTGCCAATTCACCAGCCACACCACAGAAGGGTATAAAACATGTCAAAAATAACATCGATTAGTTCATTATCTTTAGCACTGGGTGCCGTATTCACGGTTTCCCTGGTTAACATGGCAATCACCAATGCGGCTGAAAACCCGTTCAGTATTAAACCAGTAACCAGCGGGAACATAATGCTGGCTGAAGGCAAGTGCGGCGAAGGAAAATGTGGTGGGGGCAAAGGCGGTGAGGGCAGGTGTGGAATGTCCCGCATGGATGCTAATGGTGATGGAAATGTCACCAAGGAAGAATTCATGCAGGGACATGATGCCATGTTCGATAAAATTGATCAGAATGATGATGGCGTCATAGACCCGGCGGAGCGCAAGGAACACATGAAAAGAATGAAGGGTTTCATGAAAGAAGGAAAATGTGGTGAAGGCAAGTGCGGTGGTTCTAAATAGAGAACGGCCAAAGGGGAACAGCAATGGGAAAACCAACTGAAGAGGAACTTGCAGCAGCGCTGAAGGAAGCACAACGTATGCGCGAACAGGGAGAAGACCCGCACCATGTCGCGAAGGCATTGCTCAATCTGAATTATCAAGGCAGCTTTCTGCGTGGCGTGCTGCAGGCGGCTGAAAACTACCTGAACAGCGGTATGGCGGAAAGGGAGCATACCCTGCTGGTCAGTGCTATAGAAAAAGCCCGGGAAGTGGACGATCTCGGTGGTCACCGGGAGCGACCGGCACTGGGGCTTTAGAAGTTAAAAGCAAGGGGCGGTGACATAATGCACCGCCCCCCTCTGATTGTCGCAGGCGTACGATCAGGCTATTACATTTTCCCCGCGGCGTGATTTATTCAGCCGCGGTATCAACATGGGCACCTGGTTTTTATACGCCCGATACTGCGGTAGTTCCCTGGCCAGGTCACGCTCTTCGAACTGTATGGCAATCAGGATGTAGACAGTGGTTGCCAGGGCAAATACCAGGTGGGTGACTGTCATGGCTGGCGTGCACCAGAAGGCGAAAAACCAGCCTATGTACATTGGATGACGAACGAGTTTATAGGGGCCGGGTGTTACAAATCCCAGGTTTGTATAGGGCTTGTTTTTAAAACGTAACCAGACTTGCCTCAGACCAAACAAATCGAAGTGGCTAATCAGGAATGTCGCTACCAGAACCAGGGACCAGCCGAAGGCGAAACCGGTATAGAGCAGAGCTTTTCCCAATGGGTCGTTGATGACCCATATTACGCCGCCCATCGGTTCCCAGAACCAGAACAGTGCGATCAGTGCCAGACTTGAGGTCAGTACATAGGTGCTGCGCTCAATCGTCTGTGGTATGACCTTTGTCCAGATCCGTTTGAATCCAGGCCTCGCCATGACGCTGTGCTGAACTGCGAATATGGCAAGTAATGTTGCGTTGATGAAAAATGCGTCAAACAACGGTAGCTGTGGTGTCCCATCAATTGTTTTCGGTACCCAAAGGTCACCGACGAAGCCAATGGCATAGACGAACGTTGCAAAAAAGATGATGTAGCTTATAGACCCGAAGGCCAGTGTCAGCGTGCGTTTCATGGTGATTTCTCCCTTCCCGACGTGAGTTGGTTATAGTGTTGGCTGATTATTCAGCCGGCATTCCCTGCAATATATTTCCTTGAACAGGTGCTGATATAAATGTGCGTATCAACAGCTTGAAGCTGAACGGCTCACTGCGATTCCACGGCATTAATGAGAGCACACGGGCCAGCAGACAGTAGCTGAACAGCACCATGGCAGTGGTGCCAAACAGCTGTAACCAGTACACCCAGTAAAGCGGAGGCCACTGCGCGAGTAACAACAGACCCAGGTAGGCTATGCGAACCTGGACTGGGAATGCCAGCAACTGCTTTTCCCTGCTATAGAAATGTACAATCTGAACAGCGGTCAGTGCGGCTGCAGCGATAAAGCCCGGGGCGTATCCCGCAAGGCCGATGGCAAGCAGGGGGACAGTCGCCGCCCAGTACCACCAGCTGATGTCTTTCGTTAGTTTCATGTTTGCGATCTCCCATTGGCAAAGTGTGCTAGCAAGGACGCAGTGGTTTGGAAATTGGTTCCCGGTTTTTTCCGATTTCTATCCAGGCACAAAAAAGCCGTTTCAGTGTTTGCTGAAACGGCTTTTGTGGCCGCAAGAATATGGCATTCAGTTGTTCGTGCGTTAGTCTGGCCTGATGCCTCGCAGCACGATACTGTGGGCGCCGAAATTCGTGGCTATCTGGCGTGTGTTTTCGCTGCTGCTATGTGAGAAATAATCCAGTTCATCAATGACCTTTAGTTCTTTAAAGCCCGCGTTACCAAGTTCCGCGAGATAATCTTCATCTGTGACCGCGCCGGCTACGCATTCTGCCCAAAGTCGCGGATTATTGCGGGCTTCTTCCAGCGTTTTCAGGTCTTCGCTAACTGAGATATCAGAGATTGTGATACGCCCGCCAGGACGCAATACGCGAAACATTTCAGCGAATACTTTGGGTTTGTCCGGGATGAGATTGAGCACACCGTTGCTGGTAATGATATCCACACTTTGATCGGGTAACGGTATTTCCTCGGCGTTTCCACGCAGGCGAACCAGGTTGTTTTTGCCCAGCTTTTCGATATTGCTGCCGAGTTTGGTGAGCATCGCGTCGGTCATATCCAGACAATAGACACGTCCTTCGCTACCGACACGGAGCGCGGCGATCAGTGAGTCAGTCCCGGATCCCGAGCCAATGTCGAGTACGGTATCGCCCGCCCTGAATACATCACCCTGCACCGGACAGGCAACCCCGGCGAACGATTCCACGGCAGTCTCGGGTATTTTATCAAGCCATTCGGCGGCATAGCCCAGCGACAGGCAAGCCTCGCGGCCAACGGGAAAGTGATAGGTTTTCCCGGGTGCGCACGCAACATCAGTATACATCGCCTGTACGGCGTGGATGATGTGGTCGCGGTCCATACTGGTAAATGCAACCATTGAATAGCCCCGTCTGTTTGTTAAGTGGTACTTGTTAGTTATTCGCCAAGTCTAATCCTTCGAGCCTCCGGAAAACAACTTGTCGATGCGGTTTTTCAGACTATCCGGCACCAATTGACCGCCGGTATTTTTTATTTGCGAACGCAGGCGTTTTTCAAACTCCATCCGGGAATAGCAGGCCTGACAGGCGGACAGGTGCCTGTCAATTTCCTCGTGCGTATGATTTTCGCACTCATGGTCGAGATATTCCAGCAGGTGCCGGATAGCTTCTTCGCAACTGATAGCTTTAATTTTACTCATGAATCATTACCTTGCGGCCTGGCATGGCCGGGAGCGAGTCCAACCGTCTGGGCATAGTCCCACAGGCTCTTTTGCAGTATCGAACGTCCTCGCGCCAGTCGCGAGCGTACCGTACCGACCGGTATTTCCAGTGTCTCTGCAATCTCCTGATATGAAAAACCTTCAATACCAGACAGCGCAATAACAATACGGAAGTTATCGGGCAGGGCGTCGATGGCCTTGCAGAGATCCTCGATCTCCAGACGGTCGAGAAATTCCTGTTCGTGATTGCCCCACCAGAGCAGAAATGGTTGGTGTAGCTTGTCGAAAAGCCTGAAGGTGTCATCTCCCTCAGCGCCATCGCGCTGCAGTGATGAAAGACAGTCCTCGGGGCGGGCCGATTTTTTCCGGCAATTCGACTTGAAAGTGTTGTACAGGATGCGAAATATCCAGCCGCGAAAGCAGTTGCGGTCTTGCAGGCCCTGTATATTATCCAGCGCCTTGACTACCGTGTCGGCGACCAGATCTTCCGCATCGGCACGATTGCGCGTCAATCGCAGAGCTGTCCCATACAGGCGGTCGAGGACAGCCCCTATCTCGGCCTCGCAGAATGCCCGCAGGTCTGCAGGTGATCCCGATGCACGGGTTTTAAAGCTCAACAGTGCCTCCATTAGGCAAGGACGCATCAGGTCGGGATTTGGTTCCCGATATTTCTACAGCATTTATTTCGTTGAACTAGTCTACACTAATTTGTGGGTTGTCCCGCTTAATGGCAGGCTTGGAAAATCCACTTTCCGCGGCTCGGGCAGCCTGGTAGTGGAAATATTTGGCAGACTGAAAATGCACTACAGGAATTGAAATGTTTAAACCTTTGTTGGCACTAATTCTGCTCGGTGCTCCCCTGCTGGCGACGGCCCAGGAAACTCCCGAGCAAGAGGAAACCCGCTTCCCGCAACAAATGAGTGCCGGGGACCTGCAACGCATTTGCGCTGCAAGCAGCGTGAGCGATACGGGGCGACAGCGGCGCAGATACTGCGTAGGTTTTATCAGTGGTGTCGAAGAGGGCGTGCGTATTCTACACATGCAGCACATGCTTGAGATGCCAATCTGTCTCCCGGAGAAGGTGAGCGGACGGGCTTTGACGAACGTATTTCTGAAGTATACGACGGATAATCCGGAGCAACTTGAAAAGCCGGCTGCACAGGTCGTGATCGACGGGCTGTCACGGACTTACCCCTGTCTTCCATAGAAGAAGGTCTTTCCCTCGTAATATTGAGTCGTTTGCAATAAGCGGCTCTGTTCCCTTTAATGTCACTACACGAATGAGAATACGCTATGACGATTGATCAATTAAATGAAGATTACGCCATCGAAGGGCAGCTGGAATTCGTGGCAGGCAAGGGCGGTTTCCCACTGGCCAGGATCGACACTGGCAAGGCACGTGCACTGGTCTCTGTCTATGCCGGCCAGGTACTTTCATTTCAGCCGGCGGATCAATCGGATGACCTGCTATTCCTTGGCGATAAGGCATATTACCAGGAGGGTAAGGCCATCAAAGGGGGTATCCCTGTCTGCTGGCCCTGGTTCGGAGCCGATCCCGAAGGCGGCGGGCGGGCGGCACACGGGTTTGTGCGCAACCGATCCTGGGTGTTTCGCGCATCCGAAACTCTCGCTGATGGTGATACCCGAATTACTCTGGGGCTGATGGACAATGACGAAACGCGTGGCATCTGGCCTTTTGCTTTTGACCTTTCACTGGAGGTAACTGTTGGAAACGGGCTCAAGGTAGAAATCGTTAGCGGTAATACCGGCGACCAGCCGTTTAAACTTACACAGGCGTTGCACAGTTACTTCAATGTGGGTGCGATCGGGCAGGTACAGGTACATGGCCTGGAGAATGCCGACTACCTTGATAAGGCCGGGGACGGCAGCCGCAAAACCCAGTCCGGGCCGATTCGGTTCGACCAGGAGGTCGATCGAATTTACCTGGATGTTCAACCCGGGCTGGTTATCGAGGACACAGCTCTTGGCCGTCGTATCAGAATTGCCTCCACAGGCAGTCATACCGCCGTGGTATGGAATCCGTGGGCGGATATCTCGGCGAGTATGGGAGACCTCAAGGACGACGATTATCAGCATTTTGTTTGCGTTGAAACTGCGAACGCGGCCACCGATACCGTCGAGGTCAAGCCGGGCGGGGTGTACCGCATGGGTGCGGATTACCGAATGGAACGACTTTGAATCGACCTTTTTGATCTTTTTTACGCGCACCAATTCAACGCATTTACAGGGTGTGTCGCACTAAGCTGATGCAGCTGCCTCCTGCCGAAGCACGACCGGACTCGGGGTATCCCTGTTCCCGGCGATGCCGGTTTCACTCGAAAACAGCCATGGCGATACGTGCCATTTGCGGAAGCTGGTAAAGGCCGAGACCGATGACGACAAAGGTGACCAGCATAGTCACTCCGCCGAAAACGTTTATCAGGACATTGGCCCTGCCGTCTTTATTTGCCATGGCGCGGGCAACCCCTGGCATGGTCACCACGCCTTTCAGGGTATCTCCGCGGTATACCAGGAGTCGGCGGCACTGATTGAAATGCATTGTTTTTATAGCATTTTCACAGGAAATGTCTTCGTGTACAGAGATCAGCTTACGGCTGCAAACCTCGCTTAGGGTAACTGCTTTCGGGTCTTTTCCAGGACCGACAACTCGCTTGACCAGGTCCTTCTCCGTGAACAACCCGGTCACTTTGCCCTGCCTGGTTACCAGTACCGACTCGAGATCCTTATCCGCCATAAACGCTGTGGCGGCCTGGATATCGACCGTATCTTCCAGGGTTTCAACTGCAGTGTGAATCAGCTTGTTGATTCGGCAGACCATGGCGCTCCTCCATTTTCCCGCAAGCGTTGCAATAATCGATCCAGCATCTGCCAAGTGTTAAGCAGAAGAAATACTGGTTTCGTATAGAATGGTGTTCGCCAAATTATCGAAAAGGGAATCAACCATGTCTGCGAATCAGCCACCGACCGGTCACCTCTTCACACCACTTGCGCTGGGTGACCTGAACTTGCCGAACCGCATTGTGATGGCGCCACTGACCCGTAACCGGGCCGGGGAGGGCAATGTGCCTACCGCCCTGAATGTTCGGTACTACAAACCGGATTAATTATCACCGAGGCCAGTCAGATCTCGCCTCAGGGCATCGGTTATCCGGCAACACCGGGCATCCACAGCGATGAGCAAGTGGCAGGCTGGCGGCAAGTGACTGACGCAGTGCATGTCGAGGGTGGGCGCATCTTCATGCAGCTTTGGCATGTAGGGCGTATATCACACTCTTCGATGCAGCCTGGAAATGCCCGGCCGGTCGCCCCCTCGGCCATCCGTCCGCAAGGGGAAGCGGTGACCTATGAGGGCATGCAGCCCTTCGAGACACCCCGCGCCTTAACACTCGAGGAAATTCCCGGAATAATTGCTGATTATGTAGTCGCTGCACAGCGGGCCAGGGATGCAGGTTTTGACGGGATAGAGATCCATTCCGCCAATGGTTATTTGCTGGATGAGTTTTTACGCGATGGCACCAATACCCGTGCCGATGCCTATGGTGGCTGTGCTGAAAACCGCATGCGACTGCTGGATGAAGTCGTTTCAGCAGTCAGTGCTGTTTGGCCGGCCAACCGAATCGGTGTGCGTTTATCACCTGAGAACCAGTTCAATGACATTCGGGATTCACAACCGCAGGCTACGTTCAATGCTGTCGCCGATATGTTGCGCGGTCATCAGTTGGCCTATCTGCATGTGGTGGAAGGCGATATGCTGGGCGGCGAGCGTCTTGTCGATTATACGGAGCTGAAGCGCCACTTTGATGGCCTCTACATGGCCAACAATGGCTACACACAGACCGTTGCCGAGCAGGCCCTGCAACAGGGTGATGCCGACATGGTGGCCTTCGGCAGGCTGTTTATCGCCAACCCGGATTTGCCGGAGCGTTTCGCGCAAGGTGCAGAGCTTAACGAACCTGATCCAGAGACCTTCTATGGTGGTGATGCAGCGGGTTACACAGACTACCCGACACTGGAGCAGGCGTAGAAATTCTGGCCAGCAAAAAATTGTGCGAGAGAAATTGTATCAGGCCTCTTTTTAATTTCTTTACCAAATCTTTACATTCACTTTACGCTGATTTTATTCAGCATCGTTACAGTGCGACCTCCTGATTTGTTTTGTTTTTAATAAAGGGGTTTACCCCGAGGAGGTTATACCAATGAATAACGGATGGAGGGTAATTACTACAGCAGTCCTGTCCGGGGCACTATTTTTCACGAGTCATGCGATTGCATCGGACGGACGAGATGCGTACGAAGTGACAATCACTAATCTTACCCAGGGTGAAATCTTCACGCCGATCATGGTGGCAACGCATCCGCGTGAAGTGAAGCTCTTTGAACTGGGAGATTCCGCAAGCACCCAGCTGGCGACGATGGCAGAAAGCGGCAACACGGGCCCGCTCAGCGATTATCTGCTGGGCGAGGGGGCACTTGATGTTGCGACAGCAGACGACGTGCTGCCGCCCGGAGGGTCTGTCACTTTGACTGTTGATACATCGGGGCGTAACCGGTACGTCAGCGTAGCCTCCATGCTGGTGCCCAGCAATGATGCCTTCTTCGCTGTCAACGGCGTGAAGGGACCGCGTGGCCACCAGGCCAGTACTGTTTTTTCACCCGTTTATGATGCCGGTAGCGAGACCAATGATGAGCTTTGTGTCAGTATTCCGGGCCCTCCGTTCATCTGCGCTGGCGAAGGATTCAATGTGGCGGACGGTGAAGGCTATGTGCATATCCACCCCGGTATCCATGGAGTGGGTGATTTGATCGCGGCGAACCACGACTGGCGCAACCCGGCGGCAAAAATCACTATCCGGTTTATCCGGGACTAAACCCGGGCTCGACCGGGCCGGAGGATCCTGTCCCCAAGGGGTATAAAGGGCCACCGGTTCCGGTCGTCACCTGCGCCCGAATTGTCGTGATCCGCAAAACCGGGAACAAAGCCCTGAAAATCCTGTCCATCTTTACCAGGTGGAGCCTGAGCCTGTTACAGGCTTCAAACAAGAAGGGGGGCGCATGGCAGGCTTTAAGTCGACCGGTCGTATTCTGATCGTCGAAGACGATGAAAACATTGCAACACTGCTGCAGAAGTATCTCATCCGGGATGGTTTCGATGTAGAAAAGGCCCACGACGGTGTGAGCGCGTTGAAAAGCGTACAGCGGCTTACCCCGGCGCTGGTGATCCTCGACCTGATGCTACCCTTGCTGGATGGCTGGGACGTGTGCCGGCGTATCCGGGAAGATTCGGAAGTACCCATCCTGATGCTCACCGCCCTGGAACAGGAGGCCGACCGTATCCGCGGTTTTTCCCTCGGGGTTGATGATTATGTCATCAAACCCTTCAGTCCACGGGAAGTTGTGGAACGCGTCAAGGCGATCCTGCGACGCACGAAACTCACGCAAGATACCGCAAACAAATGGCTGTCGTGTGGAGACCTGTCCCTCGAGCCTGACAAGTACCGGGTACACATCAACGACCGGGAAGTGCCGCTAACAGCTTCTGAGTACACGCTGCTTTATACGCTCATGCAACGACCCGGGCGTGTCTTCAGCCGCGACGAGCTTATTAGCAGACTCAGGTCTCGCGGCGAAGTGGTGGGTGACCGGGTTATCGATGTGCATATAGGTCATCTGCGGCAGAAGATCGAAACAGAACCGGCCCGACCGGCTTATATACTTACTATGCGTGGTATAGGTTATCACTTTACCGAGCATAACCGGGTGTAGCTCCGTAGTGAAACAGCCGCTCATCTTTAAACTGCTGGCGATTAACGCCGTGGTTATCTTTATCGTGATTTTATTCGTCTGGCTGGCGGTTGATTACCTGGCAGCGGGTTACTTTGGTGTGCTGATGGAGAACTACCATATCTCGCCAACCGAAAGCCACGCGATGTTTGTCAGCTCCGTTCACCGCTACCTTGTTGGAGCCAGTATTCTTGCCGTGCTGGTGGCTATCGGGCTGAGCTTCCTGCTGACTCGCCGGGTGTTGCGGCCACTATCGGACATAAGTGCGGTCATCAGAAAACTGGCTGCGGGCGATTACAGTGCCCGGGTGCCGGAATGCGCTAACGATGAAGTGGGGCGTCTGGGTGCAACATTCAACCAGATGACAGATAACCTGCAACAGGTGGAAGAATTGCGGCATAACATGGTCGTAGACGTCGCACATGAACTGCGCACACCATTGACCAATATCCGTGGTTACCTGGAAGCCCTGCAGGATGGCGTAGTACCGGCTTCGGACAAAACCTTTACGCTTTTGCAAAAAGAGGTATTCCGGCTCATTCATTTGGTAGAAGACCTGCAACGCCTCGCCCGGGCCGATGCAGCAAAGGGCCATATCGTATTGCAGGAAGTCAGGGTGGCGGAAATACTGGATCAGATTGCTGCACTGTATACGCCGCGGGTTCTCAAAAAGCAGATAACGCTCGAGCAAACTGTTGCCGACGATATGCAGCGGGTAACCGCCGATCCGGACAAATTGCTGCAGATTCTAAGCAACCTGGTGCAAAATGCCTGTCAGTATGCGCCGCAGCAGGGCCGCGTGCAGATCACTGCACAGCACGCGAACAGGCAAACCTGTATCAGCGTGGAAAACAATGGTGAACCCATCCCGGAAAAGGATCTGCCACTGTTGTTCGAACGCTTTTATCGTCCGGACCGGTCTCGCTCCAGAGACAGTGGCGGTGCAGGTATAGGGCTGGCTATCGTCAGGCAACTGGTCGAAGCCCACCACGGAAAGGTCGGGGTTGAAAATATAGCAGATGGTGTGCGGGTATGGTTTACGTTGCCTGAGCCTGAAGAGACTGTACAGATCTAGATCTTTTCCCGGAATTGTAGACTAAGTATTTTCACGATACTTCGCTTGTCTACAGGCTTGTTAATGGCAGCAGCCGAGGTGCGTTGCCAGCCCCGGGTTTCCCTGCGATCAGCCGTGTTCTCAAAATGAGAACCAGTTCAAATTTCCTTGCCTGTCTTTTGGCATTCTGCTGTCAATACCAACAGCTTGCGTAGCTCAGACCGATAGGTCTCTTTAGACAGGAGCACTGTCGGGGCTACTCTCAAGGTACGTTGATGCAACTCAAATACTACCGTTTCGGCGTCATCCTGGCTGCGAGTGCAGTTTTGCTTGCCAGTTTTACGCCGACAGGGCAGAGGCTGGAAGGGATGTTGTTGCACCTCGGCGCCCGACTTATGCCAGAACGGGCTCAGGACAGTGCCGTTGCGGTCGTGGCAATCGATGATAAAACGATCGAGGCGCAGGGTGACTGGCCCTGGTCGCGTGACCGTCTTGCCGGGGTTGTCGATCGTCTCTCACATTTCAGGCCGACAACAATCGGTTTTATGTTGCCGCTGAGCGAAGCAGAGACGGCTAGCGGTGTCGCAGCAATGAAACAGGATATTGAGGCACTGGATCCAGCCCTGCAGGAAACCGCCGGTAAATGGCTTGCGCAGCTTGATACCGATGCCCGGTTTGCGCATTCGCTGAAATCGGCCGGTAACGTGGTGCTGGCCGCTTCCTACGAAGTTAGTAGAGATCCTGACCCGCTGTCTCAGGAACTGAACGTGTTCGAATTGAAGACCGGGAATGAAATGCTTTCCTGGTATCAGAGAGTAGTACGGACACTGCAATCGGCGACGACCTTGTCAAACTATCAACTCGCGCCACCCTTGCCGCTGTTTCTGCACCAGGCTTCAGGCGTCGGGTTCAGTCCCGTATACGACCGCGGACAATGGGTGCATGGTCGTTCGCTGGCTGTTGATGTAGATGGTCGCTATTTTCCGGGCTTTGAGCTTTCATTATGGGCTGCGGGACACGGTGGCGATGCCTTAGACATTACAGTATTGCCGGGTCAGGCATTGCGGACCGCAAAGGATGAACAAATCGGTGCGGTTGATCTTGGCTGGTACCCGCGTCCAGCGATTGCGCCGCCGGTCTATTCATTGAGTGAAATCATGCGCTCGGATACGTTGGCGCGAGAGCTACGCAATAAAACGGTGTTGCTGGGATTAACAGCAACTGGCCAGGCGCCGGTACTAACCGGTCCGGGAGGCTACAGCTATTCACCGGTGACCTGGTCAGGCCAGGTGCTGGCCGGCATGTTTGCCAGTAACAGTGTCACGATGCCGTCGTGGTTCTACGCTACGCAACGTCTGCTGGTGGTTCTGGTTGCGCTGTATCTTGTGTTGATCCCCGTGACCTGGCACGGCGTACGTGGGTTAATCGCATCGCTGGCGCTTTCGGCAATCATTGTCAACGCGGGACTGGGTACCCTGATGGTGAGAAACCTGTGGTTGCCCGTCATCATGCCAGTGATGTTTCTGCTTGCTGCCCAGCTGGTTCTCGTAGTTTTCTGGCACCGGCGCAAGGGACTGACGTCTGCCCGCCAGGCACTGCTGGATACTCGTGTGGCACTGGCAACCCACCTGCAATCGCAGGGACAACTCGATCAGGCGATGGACCAGTATGTTCAGTGCCTGCCTGACCAGTCAGTGCTACAGCCACTTTACGATCTCGGTCTGGAGTATGAACGCCGTAGACAGGTGGGTAAGGCACAGATCATTTATGAAAAACTGACGGAATGCACGAAGGGATTTCGGGATGCTAAGCAGCGTAGCACCCGGTTGGCTACATTGTCTGACCGGTTTCCAAGCGCTGCTTCCTCCAGCCCTGCTCAAACGCTGGTACTCGATGCTCCGGTCATGGAGCGGCCTGTACTGGGACGTTACCGCGTGGAACGCGAGCTGGGGCACGGAGCAATGGGTACCGTTTATCTCGCCGTAGATCCTACCATCGGCCGCGAAGTGGCCATAAAAACACTTCCGTTACTACAGGAATGTGAAGGTGCGGAGCAGGCGGCCGTTGCTGAGCGATTCTTCAAAGAGGCAGAAGCGGTGGGGCGGCTCGACCACCCCAACATCGTCACCGTTTACGATGCTGGCAAAGAGCACGATCTGGCCTACATCGCCATGGACTATGTGCCTGGTGTCAGTCTCGATTCCCATGTCGGAAAACCGGATCTGTTGCCTGTCTGGGAAGTCCTGGAAATCGCGGCGCAGGTTGCGGAGGCGCTTGATTATGCGCACAAGCGTAACGTTGTACACCGGGACATCAAGCCCGGAAACATTATGTACGACCACGACAGCGGTTTGGCCAAGATCACCGATTTCGGTGTTGCCCGGCTGCTCGATACCAGCCGAACGCGGACGGGCACGATACTGGGTTCGCCTTCCTACATGTCACCCGAACAGGTTGCGGGCAAGAAGACCGATGGTCGATCAGATCTTTTTTCCCTGGGAGTGACACTTTATCAATTGCTAAGCGGCAGCCTGCCATTTAAAGGTGATTCGGTAGCGACGCTGATGTACCAGATCGCCAACCAGAAGACGCCTCCGGTACGCAAAGTGCGCTCCAGTCTTCCGGTCAGCGTCAGCCGCCTGATCAATAAATCATTACAAAAGAACCCGGCCAGCCGCTTCGAGAGTGGCGAAGCGATGGCGAAGGCCATTCGCAAGTGCCGTGCGCAATTCAGGGGTGGCCGTAGAAAAACGGCCTGATTAATGTCACCAGGAGTCTGAAGCTATGTATAAACTACTTGAAATTGTCGATGGTAACGTCATCCGGGAGCACACCCTCACAGAAGGGGTGCTGCATATCGGTCGTAACCCGGGTAACGAATTCCAGCCTGATGACGCCAGCGTCAGTGGCAATCATGCAGCCATAACCGTGACACCCAGTCCTTACATGGATGATGTGATGGATATCAGGATAGAGGATCTCGACAGTACCAACGGCACCCGCATAAACGGAACCGTTGTGAAAAAACAGTTGCTGAAACACGGTGACATGCTGGCCCTCGGGGCATTGACGCTGAAATTCATCGACGAGAATGCGCTGGCCCTCGATGGCACCCGTATATTATTGACCGAGTAATATGAAGCGTGCGCAGGGTGGCATCTTTGGGGAATCCCCCTTTAATTGCATGCCGGCCGCTTGCCCTGCTGCTGCGCCCTTTGCTGTAACTGTTGTGCGTTCGGCAGAATGGCAGTTAGGCCACTGATGCGGGTACTGTGCGATGGGTGGGTAGACAGGAATTCCGGCGGTTGCGCGCCGCCCGCGGCGCTCATGTTTCTCCACAGGGTGATGCTTTCCGCGGGGTTGAAGCCGGCCTTCGCCATCAACTCCAGGCCGAGCCGGTCGGCTTCAGCTTCCTGGGTGCGGCTGTAGGGCATCAGGATGCCGTACTGTGCGCCGACCCCCAGCAGACCCATCATTGTGCGGCCGGTTTCAGTCTGTGGGCTGGCGAGCGCGCTGACCAGCCCCAGGCTCTGATCGACGGCAAACTGTTGGGAAACCCGCTCGTTGGAGTGGTGTGCCAATACGTGTGCGACCTCGTGGCCGATAACCGTGGCCAGCTGGTCCTGGTTCTTCGCTACCTTGAGCAGGCCGCTGTTGACACCGATCTTTCTACCGGGCAGCGCAAACGCATTCGCGGAATCATCCTTGAATACGACAATTTCCCAGCTACCACCAACTTCACGGGTGATAGCCTGTGCCACGCAATTGACGTAACGGCTCGCGGTTTTGCTGGTATCCACCGGGGTTTCCTTTTTAATGTTCTCGAACGCCTGCAGGCCCATCTGGGACATTTGACTTTCCGGCATTAGAATCAGCTGTGAGCGGCCGGTGGGCGAAGTGGCGCAAGCGGCCAGCAAGGCAACAGTGATTAGCAAAAATACCGGTATCTTGAACATAACTTGCCTCTAAAAATATAACAGGAACCTGGGAGGTTGAGCATACATACGATTACTATCCAGTGGTTGATATATTAGTGAAAAAAGTGCTTCGGCCCCATCTATTTTTCGGGCATTGTTGCTTGATGGCGTCTGGACAGGTTTGTGTGAGTAACATCGTGACTGGAACCTACGACGAGATTTATGCTGTGGTGTGTCAGATACCGGAAGGCCGCGTGGCAACCTATGGCCAAATCGCACGCCTGATCAACCGGCCACGAGGCGCGCGACAGGTTGGTTACGCCCTGGCAGCGCTGAGTGATGATAAACAGGTGCCCTGGCATCGCGTCGTGAATGCTCAAGGCGGGGTAAGCCGTCGGGCGAAAGGTGGCTATGAAGAATACCAGCAGATCCTGCTGGAGAGCGAAGGCGTCACATTTGATGAGAGTGGCAGAATTGATTTGTCGCGCTACTTATGGCGTTCATCTGATTGTACTTAGGGTCAGTGCAAGAAAATCCATTGGGAGTTTTTACTCTGCCCCCAATTACTGTGAGTTGACAGACAGACGCATTAACGCCTGGTTCTGGTCAATGAAAAACTGAAAATGCTTCAGGAAGTTCATGCCAAGCAGCCCGTCAATAGAGGGTGAACCGGCTAGATCAAGGACGCCGACCTCCAGGTTGCTGACCTGCCAGTCATCCACGGTAAGTGAGTCGAGCCTGTAGACGGAGGCGGTCACCTGCCCGTTGGCGGTACTGAAAACATGTTGCACGCCGGTCTTGCTGTAGCGGATACCGCTGCGATCAAGTGCAGCGGGTGTCAATATGGTCATGCTGGCGCCGGTATCGATCAGCAGGCGGACGGGTTTTGTATTGTTTATCCGCGCATCAACGAGAAAATGATCACCTCGACGAATCAACGGTACGCCAGTCATCTCAACCACTGGTACCGCTACCTCGTGTTGTTCTTCCGGCTCGGCCTGCTGCAGTTGGGCCAGCAAGGCCTGTGCCCTGGAGCCGACATCCGGATCGTGTACTACCAGCATTAATGAACGGCGGGCGTTATTAGTGTCATTGAGGGCCAGTTGTGCCGATGCAAGGCCAATAAAATGGGGTGCGTAGCTCGGCTCCAATTGCGTAAGATGTTGGTAAAGTTCCAGTAATCCGCTGTGATCGCCGCTCTTGGCAAGGGCATTCACCTGATCTGTTACGACCGTCCGGAGGTGTTTTGTCAGCTGGTCCAGTACGTCTGGACGATAGGCATAACCGATGGCCTCGAATAGTTGATCGATAGATGCCCGAAAGTCTTTCTGCCGGTGATAGATGTCTGCGAGCAGCATGCGCGCCTCCACATCACGAAATTCAGCGACCAGATAGAGTTGCAGCAGTTGCGCTGCCTGGGAGTAGTGATGTTGTGCAACGTGTGTTCTGGCGCTCGAAAGAATGATCTGCCTGGCCCGTTGCGCGGAAGCTTCATCCACTTCATCCAGCAACGCTTCGTAGCGTTCGATTGCAGCCGGGTACGCCTTCAAATCCAGTAGCTGAGATAGTTCGTCGACCGGACTCGACAGTACATGCGCAGTTTCGTCGCCTTGAGGTTCGGCTTGCGCCTGCAGCGGAACCGGTTTTACCTTGCTGCGGGATAACTCCGGTTGAAGTTGCCAATGGTCATGCGAGTACCAGCCGGCAGCCCAGCCCGCTGCAATCAGCAATAACCAAACGGTGAGTTTGCGCATAATTCTCGAGAAATACCCACAGAGCCAGTGTAAGGTTCAGATTGTCCCACGAAAACAGGTTCTGACTCCATTGAGGCTTTTACCGCTGGCTGAACCTACCCGGTTTTCGCCGCCTGGCGGACCTTCGCGATACGCGAGGGGCTGGTACTGACGGTAGCAATACCGGCCTGCATTATATGGCAGGTTAAATCGGGATTGCCCGCCAGCTCGCCACAGATGGACATCGGCTTACCTGCCAGCCTGGCGACCATTGATAATTGTTGTATCAACTCCCAGAGCAGGGTATCGGTTTCGAAACGGTTTTGATCGGCCATTCCGCCGCCACCCCGATCTTCGCCAAACAGGTACTGAACGAGGTCATTGGTGCCAATACAGCCGAAGTCCGCTACTTGCATAATCTGCGATGCCGCCAGGCAGGCAGCAGGCACTTCAAACAGCACGCCATGCTGCAAGCCATTTGGCTGCATGTCGGCTACCGCCTGATCGAACAAGGAGCGTAATTCAAGAAACTGGCCGACGTTGACAATCATCGGGTAGAGAACGTGAATGGGCCCATGTTGACTGGCATAAGCGAGCGCCCGGGCCTGTTCCCGCAACAGTTCCGGGTGGGCCAGCAGTAAACGGGCACCGCGCTGTTGCGCCACTGTATCAGCCTGCTGCGTTATGCCCAGCCATTCCGCGGTTTTGTCGGCACCCAGATCCAGGAGCCGGATACAGACCGGCTTGCCCTCCATGGCCCTGATCACTTCACTGTAGCGAGCTGCCTGCTCTGCCTCGTTCAACAGCCTGCCTGCTACCAGCAGTTCCATTTCCGTCCGGTACAGACCGACGCCTTCTGCGCCAACTGCAATGGCATCATGCACATCCGCAGACTGTACGATATTGGCCATAACCTTTAACCCGGGAACCGGCTCGCTTTTCTCCAGGCGTGGCCCGCCAACCATTAATGCGGATTGATAGCGGGACAGGGTTTGGTCACTGGGGTCGAGGATAACTTCGCCGTTATCCCCGTCGACGAGGATCTGTGCGTCCAGCGGAATGCTGGTGGGCAGTTTCTGGATGTTGCTAACGACCGGGTAACCCAGTGCTCGCGCCAGGATAACAGCGTGGCAATTCGGTCCCGCTTTCTCAACGATGTAGCCAATCGTATGCTTGTCGGTCTCAATCGGCAGACTTGCACTTATTTCGGCGCCAACGAGGATATGATCATTGCCCTGCTTGCAGTGCCCGACACTGCAATCGGCCATATCTCTGCAATGGCGGCAGCCCACCCTGCGGTTAAGGTGAGCCAGCAAGGCCTGCCGGATCTCCTGAATATCGGCTACGCGTTGCTGCAGATACTCCGAGTCAGCGTCACCGATCTGCTTCATGTAGAGATTTAGTTCGGTCTCGACGGCGTCTTCAGCGCTACAGCCTTTCTTTTCGATGACCTGCAGGAGCTGTGCACGCAAGGATTCGTCGGCGAGCATCAAACGATGAGCCTCGAAGATTTCCGCGTACTCTGCTCCCAGTTTTTCCTCTGCATTACGGGCCAGCAGCGAGCGCTGATCTGCAAGCCACTTGAGGGAATTAATTAGACGTTGGGTTTCGCGCTCTGGACCTGCCTGAGGTGCTGAATCGGGTTCGGCGTCGTGCATTTCATAGAAGCACGCCTGCCCGATAGCGACGCCCGGAGCGAGGGGGATGCCTTTCAGTCGTGTCTCAGTAGACAGACGTTGCCTGGAGCGAACCATGGGACACCATTCAGACGACCCTGGACAGTGCGGGCCTTCACAGGTATTGAATATTTATACACCGTGTCGTTCCTCCCTGCGATATGTATGGAATTATACCTTTTTTTCTGAACCAACAACAGCTTATCTGGAGCAAGGTGTTGAGAACTGTGTCTCAAAAACGGTGGCGGGTGAAGATTCTCAACCTTCCGGCAGTCTGTGACTTGGCCCTACCATGATTTCACCGGGAGGCTTATCGATACGTGTAATTAAGTCGCCGCCGTTCTTCAAGACTGTGTGTTCGCGGAGTTTTTACTCTGACCCCATTTTACGCCATGCTATGCGACCTTCTTTATCTCAGGCTGATGTGGAGACCTGGACATGGCCATTGAACGCACCTTCTCGATTATCAAGCCCGATGCTGTTGCCAAAAACGTGATCGGGGAAATCTATACCATCTTTGAAAAAGCTGGTTTGCGTATTGTGGCTGCGAAAATGCTGCAGTTGAGCCGGGAACAGGCGGAAGGTTTCTATGCCGTACACAAGGAACGACCGTTTTTCGGCGAACTGGTTGAATTCATGACCTCCGGACCGGTGATGGTCCAGGTGCTGGAAGGCGAGAACGCCATTGCTGTAAACCGCGAAGTGATGGGGGCGACCAATCCTGAAGACGCGGCACCCGGTACTATCCGCGCAACCTTCGCCGAGACCATTGATGCGAATGCGGTTCACGGTTCAGATGGGCCGGACACAGCAAAAACCGAAATCACGTATTTTTTCAAAGACGCAGAGATCTGCAATCGGATTCGTTAACCGAGCCCTACAAAGAAAAAGGGGTCAGAGAAAAAGGGGTCAGTACCCTTTACCCTAGAGAAAAGGGTGATAAAGGGTACTGACCCCTTTGCTGTAGGTGGCTTCAGGTGAGTACCTGTCAGACCTTGAACATACCAACAATCGACTGCAGCTGATTCCCCAACTGGGCCAGGTCTTCTGAAGAGCGGGCTGTTTTTTCACTGCCATCTGCGGTTTCGTCAGCGACCACGCCGATATTGACGATATTGCGATTGATCTCTTCGGCGACCGCGCTCTGTTCTTCGGCAGCGCTGGCAATCTGCATGTTCATATCGTTGATCGACGAGACGGCAGAGTTGATAGTGCCCAGTGAGTTGCCGGCGTCACCAGCCTTGCTGACACTGGCCGAAGCCAGTTCGCAGCCGGATTCCATTGCCGAAACTGCATTACGCGCGCCTCCCTGCACCTTCTCAATCATCTGCTGGATTTCCTGGGTCGATGTCTGGGTACGTTGTGCCAGAGTACGTACTTCGTCGGCAACTACCGCGAAACCGCGTCCCTGTTCACCGGCACGTGCTGCTTCTATAGCGGCGTTCAATGCCAGAAGATTGGTCTGTTCAGCAATACCGCGGATCACATCCAGTACACTGCCGATGGCCTCGCTGTCTGCCGCCAGCTGGTTAATGACCACTGCCGCACCCTGTACTTCGTTGGCCAGTACCTCAATTGACTGAATAGTATCATCGACCACACCCTTACCAGCACTGGCTTCATCATTGGCTTCGCGCGCTGCCTCGGCAGCCGCGGCGGCATTGCGGGCGACTTCCTGTACGGTAGCGGCCATTTCTGTCATGGCAGTCGCTACCTGGTCGATTTCCATTTTCTGGCGGTGCACGCCGTCACGCGTCTGAGTGGTGACAGTACTGAGTTCATCGGCGGAAGCCGCCAACTGATCGGTTGAGCCACTGACCTCTTTAACCAGTTCCTGGATTCGGGAGGCAAATGCGTTAAACCCGCGAGCCATGATGGTCACTTCATCATTGCCACGGGCAGCCAGGCGCTGAGTCAGATCGCCGTGACCGCTGGCAATATCATTCATGCTGGTCGCTGCACGCTGCAGTGGGCCAACAATACTGCGGCTGACAATCCCGAATAGGAACAGGCCGGCTACCAGGGTGAACAGGGCAATGGCCACCAGCTTGTTACGTCCATTGGCAAGCTGAGAGAGGTATTCCGAACGATCCATCGCCAGCTCGATTACAGCTACCACTTTACCGCTGAAATCATGTACCGGCGCCAGGTAGACCGCGTAAGGAATATCTTTATTGCTGAGGTCACCAACAACTGACTGGCCGTACATGGCCGACTCAATCGCTTCGGAATCGGCCGATGCGGCATCCCAGGTAGAGGCATACGTTTTGAAGCCACTGTCACCCTGTACATAAAGGGTCGCCTCGACACCATTTTGATCCTTGAAGGAAGTCAGCAGTTTATCACCCAGGGTTAAACCGAACTCCACCGAGCCGAGATGGCGGCCGGCGTATTCGACAGGGTAAACGCCGCGAATCCCCAATCCTGCAACGCCTTTCTCAACACCCTGTATCGGCTGTTTGGTCTGATTAACCTTCACCACCGTATGGCGGAAAGACGATAAGTCATCGCCAAATTTCTCCGGTTTGTGGACTCTCAGGAATGAATGGGCATTTGGCTGGTGAAACTGAAACTGTTTAACACCGTACTGTTTTTTCAGGTCGGCGTAGGAATCCTGGACTATCGTTAACAATCCATCGCGATCGCCTTCGGCGAACGCGGCCCCAACCTGCGGCAGACCGGCCACCAGTGCGCTCTGCATGACCGCAATGCGTCCCTGGCTTTCTATCAGGCCGTTAAAGCTCTTGTAATAGCCGGCAAGTTCCCTTTGTTCAGCATCTTCAACAACCGCAGAAAAATCGCTCAGAGAACTCGCCAGAACAGCCATGATAGCGAGTGAAAAGGTAATCGCGAACGCCACGCTGACACGTATGCCGATTTTGAATTGTCTAAACAACTTGCACCTCCATGTATGAATGCCTGTGCGCGGCATAGCGGCAGGAACTAACAGGGTATTACCCTTTTTAAAGGAGGGGTATAGAGAGTCGGGAATTGGCCAGTTTCAGCCAGTGGGGATGTTGATGATTACTGGAGAAAGTCGTGCAGACCAAACGGCAAGGGGGCGGTGACAAATGAGAACGATTTCGGCCTGCCATCGCCCCCGCCGTTTAATCAGGGAAATGCCGGAATGGTCGGTTCGGTGCCTTCGAACTCCGCTTCCGGGTGGTGTTTTCTAATGGCTTCCTGGATCGAATCAACACGGTCTTTCGGTACATCGACCAGCATCAGGATCTGGCCGGCCTCCACTGCATCCTCGAATTGCTTGACGTGGGTGTTCTCCACGTCCATGCCTATCATGCCGCCCAGCCAGGCTCCCATGCCGGCACCAGCCAGTCCCATTGCCAGTAACGCGCCACCGGCGACGACTACGCCTGGCATCGCGATGGCTACCAGCCCGGCAACAACGCCCGTGGCGCCTCCCAGAGCGGTACCACGCTCCACGGCGGGGACGAAATCACTCTTTTGTATCAGGGATGCTTCCGGCAAATCCCCCAGCTCGGTGCCTTCTCGGGCGATGACGTGAATCTGCTTTTCCGTAACCCGGGCGAGCAGCAGTTCGTCCACGACTTTATGGGTGGCACTCAGATTAGGTAACAGGAAATAAAGACGTCGCACGGTTGCTTTCTCCTTTTTGGGTAGCGCGAAAGGCTACAATATCGTCTGTTTTCAGTCAGAGTACGTTGCAGCCATCGCTCATTAAATTTCGCTGAGGCCGGAAAATAACGCCTGAGTGAAGCGGGGATCTCCCCGCTGGCGAATTCGGCGACCGGCACTTCCCCGGTTCTTTCATTCGGCTTAAGTCTAATCTCGCCGTTAGCCTTTAGACGCTTCTATCACTCAGGTGGTGCACCCGGCAGAGCACGGCATGAGCGGCAACACTCCCACTCTTAATCGCAGCGGTATCAAACCCTTCTGACTCGTCTTGCGCGATTCCATGTTACGGGGCCACATAACAAGTATAGACCAAGGGAATCAGTCGGGTAGGGCAGTAATGAATTAATTAAGCCGGTTACAAAACGGAAAAGTTCAGAATATACAGAATATACGGGAATAAAAGTTTCCCCATACTTATGCGGTGGAGTGGAGGCTGGGAAATGACGCCTGAGTGAAGGCGGGAGTTCTACCCGCTTGCGAATTCGGCGACCGGCACTTCCCCGGTTCTTTGTTTCGGCTCAAGCTTAAGCTTGCCGCTTGCCTTTAGACGCTTCAATCACTCAGGTGGTGAACCCTGCAGCGCACAGTATGAGGGGTGAGATTTCCACCCTTACCCGCAACGATGCCAGGTCTTCTTGACGTCTTTTACGCGATTCTGTGTTACGGGGCCACATGAAAAGTATAGACCAGGATAACCAGATTGCTAATCCTCTGTGGCATGAGTCCGAGTAGTTGTACCTCTCCGATTCACCTGTATGGGCAGAGTGACGTTTCAGGAGTTCCGTCTTGCGGATCTACACACCACGTCAACAACCGCCCGGCATGGTTCAGAAAAATTAGGGTCCAAAGTTCGCCGGACTCATGCCACAGAGGACTGAAGCTGATTGCCTTCGTCCTGCTGACACAGTAGTCATCGTTATTAACGCTTGTAACGATGATTGCTGCGTGCATAGAAAATAAAGCAAGGCTGATGCCAGAATTGATAAAATAATCACAATTAATTCTGTATCAATAAGTTATCGAATTTATAGCAATCTGTGAGGCCGTTATCACGTCGTGGTACAGAGCAAAGCCCTCATAATTTACGTCATATTTTTGTCAAGCGACGGTGACCTGACGGCAGATAGATCATCAATTCGAATAATGGCAATGATGTGGATAGCAACGTTCCCGTATTCCTGTATCGCTTACTTGTTGTCAATCAGGATTTCAACACGGCGGTTAGCCGCTCGACCTTCCGGGGTTTCATTGCTTGCAACCGGTTTATCCTCGCCATAGCCGGTGGCCATGATACGGCTTGCCGAAATGCCCCCCACATCGACGAGGAACTTGGCGACATTGTCTGCGCGTGCCCGGGACAGGTTCATGTTTGTTGTCTCGCTGCCCGTCGAATCGGTATGTCCCGATATCTTGATAGGGCTTTCCGGGAAGGTCTTTACCGCCTGGATAATCTTGCTCATGAGCGCGAAGTTATCTGTCCCTATCTCGCTACCGCCGGTTGGAAAACGGAAGCCGTGTGCAGAGATCAGGACATTCTGGCGCTGCTGATACACATTGGCTTCGGTAGCGGTAAACAGCGACTGCACCTTGTCCACAGCCGCGCGCTGTTCAGTGCTCAGAGTCAGTTCCTGTTCATACCGCGAGCGCTGTGTGGCGGTATCATCGCGCTGTTGCATCAGCCCCTTGATCGACTGCTGCATAGCGAGGATCACGTCACGGTTCGGTTGGTTAAATGGCAATTGACCACCGAGGGGTTCATTGATTTCGCTCAGTTGTTTCTGATACCAGAGCACCGTATCCTCAGAATCGTATTCGCGTCGTTTGAAATCCTTGATCAACTCCGTGATCGCGCTACTTTGCTCGGCCAGCCATTTGGCGCGCTTTGCATGAGCGTTGGCCTTGTCCGTCCTGGTCCGGTCTGCTTCAAGTACCGATGCCGCCAGCTTCATTTCCTCTTCGGCCAGCTTGAAGGTCTTGGGCGCATACTTCGGTGCATCTTTTTCCTTCGCATCGGCGATAGCGGCTTCGGCTGACTCGACGGTACCCTCTTTCAGCGCTGCGAGTTCCAGTTGTTCATAGCCGGCAATAAGTTTCTGGCGTTGCTCCTTTGCATCCTCCAGCCTGCCACGCTCCACAAGGCTAGTTGTCTTGCGCAAGGACGAATCCATATCGTCGGTGTGTTCGGGGAAGGCGCTGGCTGCACCTGCCTGGTAGGCTTTATCGCGTGCTACCAGAACGTCACGTAACAGGTCACGACTGGTGTCGGCGTGTTCGTTGGCTTTGGCAAGACTTTGCAAGCCTTTGCTGGCTGCAGCCGCAGTAGTACCCGGGCGGTCTGCCTTGGCTTCGCTGATAGCTTCGTTAAATTGTCCCAGCGCAGCCCGGTAGTTCTCAGGTGCCAGGTTGTCTACATTTCGCGCCTTGGCATCCTTGAGACCTTTATCGAGATTCGCAACCTGCTCATATTGCCCCATAATCTGCTCGTCAGTGAGCTTGGGTGCGGCCGCGCACCCTGCCAGGAATATGACAGCAAGGATAATCGGGAAACTTGAATAATTACGAATCATCATGCCTTTCTCTCTCTCAAAGTCCGTTTTGTGAAAATACCGGGGACCGAAATATAGTCCATATTGGTAACGATACAAGAGTTTTCGGCGAATTAAAAACAGAGCCGCTGTGCTGCTGTTTCAAGTGCACTTCCTGCTTTGTGCAGGGTCTGTTAACTTATGTTAAAAAGTCACTATAAGAATCGATAAACAGGGTGTTCTACAGCTCAGCTCGCATATCTTCGAAGTTCGCCAAGGCATTTTTTACAATTGTCAGTCAGGCGACCTCCAATACGGCAGGCGAACATTGTGCGGTCGTCTTCTACCCGGTCCTCTTCTATTAGAACCTGCAATTGCGACATCAGCGCTGCCGCATGGAGGACTGATCCCAATGGGGTCATATTTGCATAATTGGCTGGTGTGATTTGTTCGTCGATTGCCTGAATCACATTGTCGGGAAATTCCCATTCACGAGCTATCAGCGTCGATAGCTGGAGTGACTGTTTCGAGAAAACCCTTTGGAACTCATAGGACCTGGGGGCGTCGTTGACGTTCTTGATATGATCCATTGTCATGAGAGCAACGATAGTGCCTATATTGCGAACCAGGCCAGCCAAATAGGCTTCAAATGGGTCAATCGACTGTTTCTTTGACAGGCATTGAGCGCTAAAGGCGCAATACTCCGACTGGCGCCATATCCACCCGGACGACAGGTTCGTGAAGTATCCCTGCCGAGTGCTGAGCAGGGGCTTGAATGCAGTGCTTGCGAGGAAATGGCGAATTCCAGTGCGACCGAGTATTAAAACGGCCTGTTCGAGACTTCGAATCCTGTTAACTGTACGGTAGTAGGGGCTGTTTGCAATGCGTATAACTTCTGCCACCAGGGTCGCATCCTTACCGATAAGACGGGCCAGATCAGCTCCGGATGCGTCGTCATCTCGTAAGCTGCTCATCAGCTTCGGGATAATAGCCGGAAGTCGCGGCACCAGATTTTTGCGCGACTCCTTGGAGCGGATTAGTTTGCCCACACGTAGCTGGGCGTCGGACTCAAAGCTGTTCAGTTCCGTCTCAGCCAGGGAATGGACGCCTAGTATCAGGCTGTAATAGTTTGAGCTGATTTCTTCGCTGCTACGGTGGCTGGTAGATAGCTGCGCAGGCCTCGATTTTGCAGCACCGGTCGGCCCGCTGGAAGCGTCGGGTTGTGCCGGTTTCCTGTCTACGGAACACAAGAAGAAATTGCGAAAGCTTGTCCACATTATTGTTGTTTTCCTGATCTCTTGCCGCGGAACTCTCGCGTAACTGAATTGGTCATCGCCACACCAGCTTACACTATAACCTGTATGGACCAAGTGGCGCTTTTAGCGGTTTAGTTAGATGCGTCTTCAATACGGTTCAATTTCACCAGATTTCCTGTGCTATCCAGGTAACAGGAATAATTAATCGAAATTTCGTTGCCGGACCGACCCATTTCACCGATAACCAGTCTTTCAATATACAGGCCATCAGTTGTTTTATTTACTTTTCCCGGTTTCAGTATGCGCGTAAATTCCTGGCGTTCTGCGCTCCCAAGGGCCGCCTTTTGGCAAGTCAGTTTCGCCTGCCACTCATCAGGAGCGATCATTCGCTCCCAGGCATTACTAACAGCAGGAATCTCTTCCCTGGCAATCATAAAGGCAATGAAAGCAAATATCAGAACCGGAATAATTTTTCTAAATGGCCGATTTCGTTGCCGTGAAGTACGGTCAAAACGATCGGTTTTCAATTCATTAACCTGCTCTTCGTCCAGAACCGATCTGCGTCCACGAATATAATCTTTATCTCGTTTGTTCATAGGTGGAAGAATAAAAGCCATGCCCCGAGAATACAACGCGATATTCAGGTGTGAGTAAAAATACACTCTAGTCGTGAACCAGATAGAATTCTGGCTATTGATACCTCAGGGAAGTCTTTTGACCTCTATAGAATAGAGAGGCGGAAATTAAGGCTGGAAGGAATATTATTTAATCCTTCTGTCCGCCTTGTTGATCCAAAGGTTCTTCGTTACCAGCTTCATTGATGTCGTCAAATTCTTCATCCGTCTCATAATCCCAGCTATATTTTTTCTCTTCCGGAATCGGATCGTGTTTTTTGAGCACGAACGCGAGCAACGTGCCCATTACCGCGCCAAAAAAGTGTGACTCATACGAGACGCCGGGTTCTGACGGGAATATCCCCCAGATCATACTGCCGTAGAGGAAGAATATGATCATGGAAAGTGCAATAGCGCGTTTGTCCCAACGCAGGATGCCGATCACAAACAGGAAAAACATAATGCCAAAGGTCAGGCCGCTTGCGCCAATATGGTAGGCCTCTCGGGCGAACAGCCAGACACCCAAACCGGAACCAAGCCAGATAGCAGTGAGTGCAGGCTTTGCGGATCTGGGGTAGCCGTAAAAAAGCGCGGTACCCAGGATAACAACCGGAAACGTATTGGTGAATAAATGAGACCAGGAGCCATGCACAAGAGGCCCCGTAATGATGCCCGTCAGTGCGCCGGATTGAAGCGGATAAACACCATACTGCACCAGATCCAGATGAAAAATGACCCCGACCATCTTTATGATCCATAGCAGAGCCGCAAAGGTCACCGCCAGTCGTAAAGAATAGCGTAGACGGATTCGGTCATCCTGCAGAGGGCTCGGCATGGGTGTCATGGTGGGCTGTTATTTGGCGGATTGAGATAAATTACATGGGGCTTGTTGCTGGAGAATTCAACCTGGTCGCAAAAACAAAAAATATCTATAAAAGGTTGCTCCCCCATTTAGTTCTGAAATATGATTTCAGTATTCAAAACCCCTTCGAAGTAACTATCAATAAGAATCAGGTCCTCTGATTCGGTAACATCGAACCCGAGCTGTGCCGCCGGTCTGGTCTGAATCAGCGTCACAAGATGAGAAGGGTAATGTATTTTCAGGGTGACATGGTAGGGGTAGTAACCGTCAAGAAACTTCCGGTGAAATGGGCCATTGAGCAGGCTGAAGGTGCCATTTGGGTTCTTGTAGAATATGCGTACCCTGGCTCGAACACACAGCTCGGCATTTTGCCTGATATTTCTAAGCTGGACCGATTGCCCTTTAACCAACACGTTCTCGATATTGCGTTTGGAAGTGATTTTCAGGTCGCGTATTGCTTTGTACTGGTAGACGACCTCGGCATCGGGAACAGGAACGAGGTGTTTGTAGCACTGTTCAAGCAATACCCAGCCGCTCTGGATACTCTCCTGACTTACGGTTAATGTGTTAAACGAATGCAGGACCGGTTTTTGGGGTGGTTCAGGCAGAAATTCCAGTTCGCCTTCGTTGACATGCTCAGTAGAGAAATACCTATCGTCATTAAACCACTTTTCCAGCTCTTCCGGTGTCATCCCATCATCTGCATAGAGATCGAAGGAAAACAGTACCAGTACCAGATTAATCCAACGCTTCATGACATAAAATCTAATCCTTCCACGACATTTATTCAATCAGCTAATGTCGTGCCGCATTGCATCGTATTTGCGTAATATATAGTCTTGACGGATCGAGACTAAGATCTTGGCCAAACAGATCGCTGACCATGTGCAGGCTACACATAGTGAAGGGCGTTGTAACCGGTTGCTGCTGGTCACAGGCCCGCGTCTGCTGGGTTTGCTGAGAAGGAACCTGAAAACTTCATCCGGCATGGAAATCAGCGAGGTTAAGAAGAACCTCGGGCAGTATGATGCACCGGAGATTCGCAAGCACTTGCCAGAGCGGCCGTAAAACAGATGGCGCGCCGGGGCCAGATTGATTCCGGGTGTTTACACTAGCGTTCAACGCGGCAGCGGGTTGTATGCGTATTCCACGTGTAAGTGCCAGTTTCAGTGGCTCTGAGTGGCTTTTGCCCCTTGTTAGCATCTCCCTCGCATTGTAAAGACGCCTGTGCGTGTGACTGGAGGTCTGTCGATAGTGCATCAAGCACCGGTGAAATTGCATCGCCGATGAAAACTTGCGGGTTCGATGCGGTCAGCTTTTCTCTGGATTCGCGAGCTGCGATTTCCTCGATAGCCTGAGAGAAGGCGACGGGCAGCGAGTATTCATCCTGCAGCTGGTTTTTCAGCAATGCCTCGCCAAAATAAGTGAAATCGTTTTCATTACTGCATCCGAAGGACTGGCGGTCTGAGGCGGCTGCTGTTGCAATGGCGGAATAGTCATTCATCAGAGGTTTAACAAATCCGCCGGAGTAGCATGATGAAATCATGACGACCCGCCACTTAATACCCGAATCATCGAGATGTTTGCGCAGCATGGCGGGTGTGACATCGTTCAGTGGAAGTGGCCAGAAGCTCACCGAAAATTCGTGATTACGCGAACCATGGCTGGTCATATAAAGAACAAGAATATCTTCATCCTTGTTCATAATAGATCCAATATACCGAAAAGTTTCTTCGAGATTGGTTGATGTTGCCAGAGGTGAGTCGGCATATGTAGAGAGATGATTAATCAGCGTCATTGAACGATTCTGGGCATCAAAACGCTGGTCGAACAGGTTTTTGGCGAAAAGTGTCTCTTTAAGGAATACGTCCTGCCTGGCATAGGCACCGACACCGACAAAATAAATATCAACAATGCCTGGGCGGCCTGGCTCAAGCTCTTCTAGTGCGCGGTTCAGCAAGCCTGATTGAGAAAACAGCATACGTTCGGCATTTAGGTCCCTATAGGCTGCATAGGCGTCTTCCTTAGGTTCTGTTTCACTCGGATACCAGTACGAGGAACCTGCGGCAAAGTACCAGACGGGTAATATCCATGTAAAAAGCATCGCGAAGAAAGATAATGGTACTTTCAATGCTAACGAGCCGTTAACCGTTCGAATACACCAGAAGTAAACTACCAACAGCCACGCCATATATGCGCCCCAAATCCACTGGTAGGCCGAGGTGTTACTGATGTGATCGATTATGGAGAATTCTACTAACCGCCAAATCACAGTAAAGATGATACTCACGCTCAGTAGTAAAACGCTGAGAGCGATAGCAACTGGGCGATTGAAAATAAAACGCGCAATAATGTGTGTGGATAACAACAGCGCAGCGACACTGAAGCCTTCAGTGGTGAAAGCGTATACGTTGAAATTGGGTTCGGGTTGATTGGTCAGGTAGCCACTGGCGATGGCAAAGGCGATGCTCGTTAAAACAAGCAGGACAAGCTGGTCTGTGGAAACGTGGAAGTTATCGGGCCCCAGCTTTTTTAATCGGCAAAGCCCTATGCCACCACGAAGGTTCGCGATCAGACCCCTCAAAAGCTCATTCATCGGACCAACCCCAGGACAGTTTTTCGTTATTAAAGTGAAATGGTCACTGCATCCTGACCTATCTATGTGATTTCGGCCGACGGTATACCGGACTTGAGCCCAGGATGAACTGTATTTTCGGCCCGATAAAGAGGCGGTATCCTTTAATTTCCGCAGGCGCGAGAGCGCGTTGCCAGGTACTCAATTTTACAAGATTTATCGTCACCTAGTTCCTGAGCCAATCGAATAGCGTCCAGCGCCAGTTCCAACTGGTGCTTTTGTTCAGACGTTAGATTCTGGTAGCGCTTCCAGACTTGTTGGCCGTCCAGAAGAAATGGGTAGTGATCCCATGGGTGGGGCCATACCACGCCACTTTGTTCCTGCTCGATACTCAAATCCAATATGGTTCGCACTGCGATGCGCATGACAGCTGCCTCGTCCGCTCTGGTCCAGATTTCAGGTTTGGTTTTAGTGATCCAACCGTATGTTGTTCTTGGCGACGAGGATTGCAGGTGTTATGCCAATGGTGCGCGATAAGCGCGAGCGGATATATAACTACCTGGTTTTATGGAGAATTAGGAGAGTTGTTACAAAAGAACTGCGACGACGAGCGGTCAATATGTTTGTTTGGTCCCGGCTTTTTTCAGGCTATTGTTCCTGATAAACAAACACCGGTTTGCGCAACTGTTGCCACCATAAGGGGCAGTAAAGGGTACTGACCCCTTTTAATTGAATCAGAGTTACCTGAAGAATATTTCTATCGTTGGATTCTCAAAATGCCGTTCCAGCCTGCGGTTGTGGCGTGCAATGGATACCGCCATAACACCAGCCAGGATCAGAAATGCCGCGACTATTATTGAAAGGAGCGGCGGGTAGATCACCAGCAGCAGCCCGGCAAGAATAAGTACGATGCCTGCAATCACGTTAATGCCCTCCTGTATCAGTCCGCTTATGCAGGTAGATATGGGGGCGGTGACAGCATTTTTCAATCCCCTTCCTCAGGTTGCCAAAACCCCAGCGCGCGATGGCAGGATCAAACCGTGAACCAGTTCTCAATTAAGAGATGCGCGGAAGCCTAAGATGGTCGTAAAACCGATTTCATTTATTCAGGCTGGTCCAGAACCTATGTACCTAGAAGAAATTAGTCTTTCGACGACAGAGGCAGATCCAGAGGAGGATCAGCCGCTTGAAGCCGCAGATAAAGTGGCCGCGCTCGAGCAGGCTAGCTGGATGAGGCGGTGCCGGTCACAATTCACATTATTCAACAACAACCGCCTGTCGGTGGCAACACAGCGCTTCATGCAGGAAGCTCGCGATTACACAGTCGATACCGGCATACTCGATCCTCAATTCAAACGTATATTTAAAATCGACTGGAGCTGTGTGCTGATATTCTTTGCCCTGTGTGGCATCGCGTCGATGTTAGCAATTAGTGGCCATTGGCCGAACGCTATGATGCTGTCCATCAGCCTGCTTGCATTCGCCGCGGCGAGCCTGCTTCTGGCGGTTTATCGAAGTCATGATCGTATCGTGTTCTATAGTCAGCATGGGCGTACGCCGCTGGTCGTATTGTTTAACCGATCGCCGGACCGGGCGACGCTTGATTCTTTTATCGACGTCCTGGTGGAAGACATAAAGGATGCCAGAGACCATAACAAGGGTGCCAACGAAGTATTAAACGAAGAACTCAAAGCACATCGGCGTCTCATGGAAGAAGGGGCCATTTCCAGCAAGAGGTACGATATCGTCAAGCAACGTATCCTGAGCCAGCATAGTTAGCGAGGCTGGCGACAAACACCACTGAATCCGTGAACAACGCATTGTTCGGGTGACCTGTTTTTAAATATTCCAGAATGTTAGCCGGTACTGATTCCTTTTTTCTCCTTTTGCATTTAATTAATTAATCGGGGAATAAAAAACTTATGGTGTAACGTCACACTTTATAAGGAGGTTCAGTCGAGCACACATATGTGCCTAAACGCACATAATTAGCTATTTCCGCATTTATAAGCGCCAGGTCCGGTCGTGGCCTGACACTGGTGTCACATGCATGGAAAGGAGGAGATGGTAATGAGAAGACGTGTATTCCTGGGTCTAACGAGTGCAGGGATAGCCAGTACACTAACAGGCGTGTCAGGGCTTATTCTCTGGAGCCCGAGAGCCCATTCAGCAACAGTTTCGAAGACGTTCTATATTACCGATGGCTTTATCAGGCAGCCCGATGGTGTGAATGTCTATTTCCGTGGTTTTTCCAATTCAACATCGTCCCCGGATGTTCCGGGTGAGTCTATTATCGTTCAGGAAGGTGATACGTTACGTATAACCGTTGTCAACACACTTGCCACCAGCCACAGGTTCGTGATCGACGGACTGGCGGACAGCGGTACTATCGGAGGAGGGCAGACCCGCACGTTCGAGTTTTCAGCCGATACCGCAGGTTCGTTTCTTTACTATGACAGTATAAATGCTCCCTACAACCGTGTGACCGGTTTGCATGGAGCCCTGGCCGTCATGCCGGCGGACAGCTCTGAAGAACTCTATGCAGGCAGTCCAACCTTTGTTCAACAATACTTCTGGGTGTTTAACGATGTGGATCCCGCCTGGAACAATGCTGTTCGCAGTGGCCAGATACCGAACGGCAACTTTGTACCTCGTTACTTTACGATAAACGGACTCAGCGGCCGACCGCCCGGAGCCTCCGGCGCGATGGATCCGGCGATTGACAGTATGGCTGATCCCAGAACCAGGATCGATGGCCATCTGGGTGACCGCACCCTGATACGCTGTCTCAATCCCGGCATGGCACAACACTCGATCCATACCCATGGTAATCATATGGAGTGGCTTAGCAAAAACGGCAGTGTCCGCGCCGAAATCTGGGAGAAGGATGTCGTGCCCCTGGACGGAAACGGAGGCATCGTCGATGTCGTTTTCCCCTATGAGCCGCCCCCCGATGCCTGGCCACCTGTCACTAATAACACCCTGCAGCAGGCAGAGAGTGATGGCCGTCATTTTGCCTATCCGATGCACCTGCACGATGAAATGACGCAGACCGCGGGTGGTGGTCTGTACATGTTCGGCGCATTAACCGACTTTTACTATCATTCCAGCTGAGGAGGCACAATCATGGGGATGCGAAACAGAAACCGTGATGGCGGCGGTGGCGGCGGTGGTGGAATGGACAATGCTTGTTATGTTTATCCGATCAGGCCCGCCGAAGTACCCGCCCTTGATTCCGATCCGGACGTAGTCTTTGAGCGCGGTATCTATATGAACGGCTCAATGAACATGGATGATGGTAATACAGTCACCATCTGGGGCTTTACTGACTCGGCTGCCGGCGGTATGGGCGGTGGCGGTATGGACGGTGGTCCGTTTCCATCGCCCGCCATGCGTGTGACCCAGGGCCAGGTCGCGCAAACCCGCCTGAACGTCGGCATGATGATGTTTCACACCATTCATCACCATGGCATTGAGCCGGAGTACCGCTCTGATGGTGTCGGGCACATTTCCTGGGACGTCAATGGCACTTATACTTACCAGTGGCGGCCGATGCACGCCGGGACCTATTTTTACCATTGCCACACCAATACGGTTCTGCACGCAGAAATGGGTATGTATGGGGCACTGATTGTGGATCCACCGCAAGGTCCGGGAACTGCCTTCGAGGGTGGCCCTGGCTACGATGTGGAGGCAATCTGGGCCGTGGATGAGATAGATTCATCGTGGCACACACTGCCCTGGCCGGCGGGCACTTGTGGTGGCGACGTCGGATTGAATGAACTGAATCCCGACTACTTCATCATCACCGGTGTCGACGGTGCTCAATCGGCGTTGACTCATCCGGATGTCGCTGTGATTATGTATCGAGGTCAACGGCTGCTGGTGCGTTACATCTGTGCCGGCTATCTACCTCAGACAATACGGTTTGGTGGCTTGACCGCGGAGGTGGTTGCATCGGACGGACGCCCACTGCCGCGCTCATTCCAGGCTACGCAACTGGACGCGGTTTCTGCCGAGCGATACGATTGTATCTTCAGACCTACCCGAGCCGGCGTGCATACCGTGGAGATCGATATAAAGCACTGGGTGACTGGTGCCGTACTCGGTACCGCGCGGACGAGGATCACCGTTTTATAAGAAAATGTCAGAAGTATTAAAGGTATTAAAGGGGTCGGTGACAATTAGCAATCGTTTTCGTTTGTCACCGATCCCCTGAACTGTTTTTGGCGGGCCTTAAAATCTGGTTGAGAACGCAAATGCGACACTGTCGCTATCCTTCCCGACATCTTCATTTGAACGGATTCCAACATAGGCCAGCTTAATGCTGGACCTGGAACCGATCGGCAACCCGGCGCTGATACCGTAGAGCAGTTCCCGCCTTTCGTCATCTTTCTTATCCCCGTTAATGCTGGATTCTCCGCCTCGATCATGCGCAGCACCGAGCGAAATCCACCAGCGCTGTGGCGATGTGTAGACAAGGTGCGTCTGAAGCGCGTACAACGGATCCTGCTCCCGTTTGTTATTGCCGAAGAAATCATCGTTGTCGGTATACAGGAGAACCGAGCCTGTTAATTCGTAGGACCAGTGACCATGGGTGTGTACAACCCCCAGCTGCGGTCGGAAAACAAAACGGTTCTCTCCCAGGTTGAGTAGCTTGTCCTGTTTGTATTCGCCGAGGGGGAGGGTGACGGCCAGAGCTGCACCGATAACGGTATTGTTCGGATGCGAAGTCCGGAATGCCTGGAATTCCTTACCCTTGAGCGCCGGTGCGCCCAGAAAATTGACTGACAGACGCACGCGAGGATCGCCCAAACCATGTCTCTCTGCAGACGCCGGTTCGCCCGCCAGCAAGCCCTCCCAGCGGGCATCCTTATAAGGCAATCGGGCGTCGAAACGTGCGGATTGTCCCCACAGATCGAACGCATGCAGAAACGATACGATGGCCGTTTTGACCTCAACTGTGACATCTTCGAGTTCGAGCACCGGATCCAAGGCGATATCACCGTCGGTGTAGACCACTCCCGCGCCGAGAACGTTCATGCCGACCGGTAGAGGCGTCCACCGGCGGGGTTCGATGTCCTGCGCAATACCTGCACCCGCGAACGACATAAATACCAGTGCAGTGCCAATAATGATGCGTCGGTGTTGCATTTTCCAGGCTCCCTCCTGAGCCAGGCGCTGTGGAATAAATCAGACAGCTTTGATTATGCCATAGTCGGTTAATGAGCTTAGCCGGGTGCCTTGATCAAAATCAAATCGCTGGAACGGGCGGCCTGTTAGGCTTCCTAAAAGTGTATGGCCGAACAACAGGAGTAACGGACCATGAGTGTAGCTATTGAAACCACTGTAAGCAGCATCATGCAGCGCGATGTGCTGAGCGTAGGGGAAGACTGGTCTTTGTATGATTTGTCGGATTTTCTGGCTGACAAGCAGATCTCGGGTGCCCCGGTGACGTCGGCAGCGGGCGATCTCGTTGGGGTAGTGTCACTGACAGATATTGTTCGTCACAACAGCATGCCGGAGAGCCAGTCGCAGGAACAACACAATACCCACGAATACTATCTGCACACCCTTGAACTCCAGGTAGCCCAGGAAGAAGCTGCCACCTATCATGTCGAGGAGGAAACGACGACCCGCGTCAAAGATATTATGACCCCGATGATATTCCAGGTTCGCGAGAATGCCAGTATTGAGGAAGCAGCGGATACCATGATCAAGGGGCGTATCCACAGACTGTTTATTGCGGGTGACGAGGGTCTGGTGGGAGTCGTCACTGCGCTGGATATGCTGAAAATGCTCAGCAGCATGCACGGCAGTGTGAGTGAACAGTAAATAAATGCTCTCTGACCCCGAGGGTTACGGGGGTAGAATCTAGCGGCCGCGGCCACCGCCTCCACCGCGAAGGCCACCACCACCTCCGCCACGAAGGCCGCCACCGCCTCTCGACATTCCGGCAGGGCGCCCCATGCCTCCACCGGAAGGGCTGGGTCTGGTCAAGCCTGTCCCGTCACCCCTGTCTGGACGATCCGGCCTGTTGGGTCGATCGGGTCTGTCAGGACGATCCGGCCTGTTGGGTCGATCGGGTCTGTCAGGACGATCCGGTCTGTCCGGTCTGTCGTGATTATGACGATCATCATCGTAACAACAACCGCGATAGCCATACTCACGGTAGGGATAGTCATAGTTGTCATATACGCCATAACCCCCTGAACGATACCCGCCGCCAGAGCTACTACAACCTGACAGGAACAGCACACCGGAGAGCGCCAGGAGAATCACGAATTGCCTGATAAATGGCTTCATGATCATTGCCCCCCTTCAGATGCCTGCGGAGGCCATCGCTGGATCAACAGCAATGCACCGGTGGTATCGCCAATCAGCGCGGTATCACCTTTACTTGGCGCCTCATCAGGTGCAACCCAGACGACACCACCTAATTCGCTCACGCGTTGCGTAGTCGCCACAGGATCAGCAACCCGGACAACCGGCACCCAGAGCATGTGCTCCTTATCATCCTGTACAATGCGGATACCGGCACGCCATTCTCCCTGGTGCATGAAGACCCGATATTTGTCCCCCAAAACCATCTCATCATACCCCAGCACGGAACGATAGAAGTTCTCGGTGTCATCCGGCTTGATAGTCCAGATCTCATTCCACAGCCAATCACCGATCGCTGCTTCGGCATCAGCCGGATCGCCACCCTTTGCGCTGAGTAACACCAGGTCTGCCCCTTGCGGATCACTGATCAGGACAGCCCGACCGCGTTTATCCATGTCAACGGGGCCTTTCAATATTTTTCCGCCATTGGCCTTTGCAAGACTGGCCGCTGCATCTACGTCAGCCACGGATACCGAGGGTATCCAGACCCCGTCCCTGGCACGGCCGTCCGGTGGGTTGGCCTGCAGGATTCCTGCAATAAGTTTGTCGCCATTACGCACTACTGCGTATTGCCCCTGGTACTCAATCTGCCAGCCAAACAGCGCCTCGTAAAACTTTCCGGCCGACATGGGATCCGGTGTCAGCAGATCATGCCAGATAAACTTGCCGGGATAGGTTTGGCCACTGGGAGATTCCGTTACAGGGACTTGCGCCATCGCAGCGCCGCCCTCCGACAGCTTGCCGGAGCTGGCACAGCCACACAGAAACAGTGCGGCTGTAGTTAAGCCGCCGAGAATACGCACTAATGATTGCATAGTATTAATCCATTCATACCAAACCAGAATCGGAACATCGGACCAGGCACCTCAGCCAGCAATATACCCCTTCTAATTGAGGAAGGCTTGTTCTTCTCAATTCAGCCCAGGAGAGAGTGCCATCATTGACCAAGTGGCGGATACCATGATGGGGGATAAGGAGGGATGGGCGTCATAACTGCTGTGGATATGCTAAAAAATTCAGCAGTACGCGACCTTAATTATTATTTAATGCTAATCCTGTTTTTTCCAGACTGTTTGGCTTTGTATAGTTCAGCATCAACGCGCCGCATCGCCGCATTAACATCGGCATCTGTACCAGACTCCAGTTGAATCATCCCCGCACTGAGCGTGCAGACGACGGTATCAGCAATGTCCTCGCACGCCTGGGATTTCTGGAAACATTCCTGCAGACGGGAAAACAGGTCTTCTCCGGAATCCGGACTACTGTTTACCATCGATAACATGAATTCATCGCCACCAATACGAGCTACGAAATCTGACTGACGAGTACATTCATTAAGGCAACCTGCGAACTGCTTCAGTAATTTATCTCCTGCCGCATGCCCTAAGCGGTCATTAACTTCTTTGAACTTATCCAGGTCCAGAGCCATGATATGAACGCTGGTGCCTCTATCCGCCATTGCCAATAATTTTTTTAGCTCTGCATTCCAGCTACGTCTGTTCATCAGGCCTGTCAGGTCATCGGTTTCGCTAAGCTGGAGCAGGGCGGTTTTCTGTTGTTGTATACGGTAGGAAATCTCTTTGACTGCATCCATGACAGGCTGCGTCTCTTTAAAACCCGCTCGTATATCAGGTGCGCCATTTTTCCCATCAGCGATTTCATCAAGTGCGGACTGGATGACTTTTATTTCATTGACAAGACCGGATGAAACACGGCGAGACAGTAGAACGACACCGGCACCAATCAGTATGGCAAGCAGCGTCGCGGTAGTACCCAGCGTGCCGGCGGAATGCAGAATATCCGTTAGCTTTGTGCTCACAGTCATTGTCCAGTTTCCGAGTGTGAGTCGGCGTGAAACTTCGTGAACCGCGTGATCGGATTCATCATGAGCACCTACCGTAATGATTGGCTTGTCATCCGCATCGTGCAACGATATAAGGTGGCCATCACGTATGAGGTTGCCGGTAAAATCAGATAGTCCGCTGAGCGAAAAGCTGGCAAAAACGTACCCGCTGATAGCGCCCTCCTGGTCGATTACCGGTTCCATTAGATCAAAATGCTCCAGAGTCCGGACATCGCGGTGGACGGCCGGGCTTGAGATAGCTTCGCCGTGCGCCAGCCGCTGTATGTCTATGCTGCAGGCAGGGCCTATATAGAGTGATCTCTCATCACCCAGTACCTCGCCATCAGACGTCACCAGCGCTAACCCGACCGATCCGGGTAGCAATTTTCTGTAGCTCTGGGCCCAGGAAAATGCCTCACCGATATCCGGGAAATCGAGCATGTTCTTCACGCTCTGACGCTGAGCCAGGCCTTTCAGCAGTGAGCGGTAGAACTCAACATGTGTTTCCAGCGCATACTCATAGGTGTCAAAATCAGTATTCAGCTTATCTTTGAAGTGGGTTTTGGCATAGCTGGACTGAACAAAATGGGTGGCGAACACGGTTAACAACACCAGAGACAGTGTCAAAACAATAAACCACAATGTATCTCTGGCTATTGAGCGTTGCATGTTACGTTGTTTCCCCTGCCTGTTGCTCGGCAAAATCATGAAATCCCGGGCTTGTTTTCGGCGCTTTCCGGGATTACTGGAACATGCGGGTGATTCCGGATGGGCCTGGCGGCCAAAGTAGCTGGAGACGCGTTTTGATCTGCCGCTAAACCGAGTATACAAGGATACTGAAGATATCAAAGGACTGAAAAGTTATGTGCTGCGACGTTGTCAATGCAATTATCTCACCGGAAGTCGGTCGCCTGGACGTCCTGTCCAAGGTAGAAGTCAATAAACTCCTCGATACCAGTCAGGGCGGTCTGTACAAGCTGTTCCGAAACTGCTCACTCGCTGTTCTAAACTGCGGGAGCACCATGGACGATGGCAAGGAACTGCTGGAGCGTTATCAGTCGTTCGACATTCGTATTATTCAGGAAGAGCGGGGCATCAAGTTACAGGTCAAGGGTGCCCCGGCCAGTGCCTTCGTTGACGGCAAGATCATCAAGGGTATCAATGAACATCTGTTCGCCGTGCTGCGCGATGTGATCTACGTTAGCGACGAGATCAACGATAACCCGCATTTTGAAATGGACAGGCCGGACGGCATTACCAATGCCGTGTTTCATATCCTTCGCAATGCCGCTATTTTACGACCGCGAGTTAATCCCAACCTGGTGGTTTGCTGGGGCGGGCATTCGATCGCCCGCGAGGAATACGATTACACCAAGGAGGTTGGCTACCAGATAGGTCTGCGCGGCCTAGATATCTGTACCGGTTGTGGTCCCGGCGCCATGAAGGGGCCAATGAAAGGTGCCACCATCGGGCATGCCAAGCAGCGTATTCAAGGCGGCCAATACCTGGGAATAACCGAACCGGGGATCATTGCCGCGGAGTCACCCAACCCGATTGTGAACGACCTGGTGATTCTGCCGGATATCGAAAAACGACTGGAGGCTTTCGTGCGTACCGGCCACGGGATCGTTGTTTTCCCTGGTGGTGCGGGAACGGCCGAGGAGATTCTCTACGTTCTGGGAATCCTGCTGCATCCGGAAAATCTCGAGACCCCGTTCCCACTGGTGTTCACCGGTCCTGCCAGTGCGAAAGAGTATTTCAAACAGATAAACCAGTTTGTTGTTGACACCCTGGGCCTTGAAGCACAGCAACGGTACAAGATCATCATCGATGACCCGGTACGTGTGGCGCATGAAATAAAGGCCGGTATCAAACAGGTTCGCGATTTTCGTAGAGAAAAAGATGATGCCTACTACTTCAACTGGACCTTGAAGATTGACCGGGAATTCCAGCAGCCATTCGTTCCCAACCATGAGAATATGCGTAACCTGGAGTTGCACAAAAACCAGGAGCGGCACCTGCTAGCCGCGAATCTGAGACGTGCGTTCTCGGGTGTCGTAGCCGGTAACGTCAAGGACGACGGGATTCGTGCCATCGAGGAGCACGGTCATTTCGAAATTCGCGGCGAACCCGGCATTATGGAATCGATGGATACCTTGCTGACTTCCTTTGTCGAGCAGCACCGAATGAAACTGCCGGGAAAAACGTATATACCCTGCTATCGAATTATCAAATAACCGACCCTGCTGATTACATGAGCCGGGCGTTGAGGTGCTGCCGCTTTACGCGACTCAGGATCGCCTCCGAGTTTGTCCGCTTCGGGTCGTAGTCGACGATCATCAGTTGTTTCTGGGTTTCATTGAAGTGCGCGTCGGTTACGCCCTTCACCCGTTCCACGAATAATTCGATCTTCTGCCGAAGTTGCGCGTCCGGAATTTCCTCGAAATAAACGATTACATTGGTATTTCGATATCTGCGTCTTAGCTGCATTGGCACCATCAACACTGCTCCGCTTTATTGTTTTTAACAATTTAATACAAAGCAATGGTTATGCCAGCGCGGACATCAATCGGAATAACAGTGGCTTATCTTTTTCCGGGCGCCATGACAGACTGTATGGTGTCTCTTGAAGGCGACAGGTATTTTTAGCGGCGAAGAATGAAAGGGGAGAGGGGGATTGATTTTCCATTCACACCGGCCCCTTTATCCCTTGAACATCTTATAAAGCGTTAGGCTGTAAAGACCCTCCGGGTGTATTATCCGCCGGCTTACCCACCTCTATTGGCATTCTCGGAAATCCAGATCGGTGAGTGCTGTTAAACAGCAACAAACTAAACCGATCAGGCTCAATAGCTCTATTTGATGGCTAACCCTCTCCGGCTAGCAGGATTTACTGGCCAAATGTCGGGAGGCACCATGACAAACAAACCATTCAGGTTCACCAGGAGGCTGTTGATGATTTTATCAGCCGCACTTTCCATATTTTTGGTATTATTTCCTGAAACAGGCATGAAAGGAATAACTGATGTTTAGGATGCGGCAAATGCGCGTTATGTCGACTCACTCCCGGATTCTTTTGGCGCTAATTGTCGCTGTTCCCGGCCTTGTGCTGGCCCAGAGTGGTTCCATCGATGTTGCGAGATTCGCGCTCGCCAGTTCCGGAACGGCCGTCGCGCAGCCGAGTAACCGTGATCTACCGCAACCCATCATAGAGTACATGGTCAAGGAACTCCTCGACCGCCTGAGTGCCAATGCCGAAAAGATTAAACATGACTCGTCAATTACCTACGAGATCAGTAACGAGCTGGTCGTTCCCAATCTGGACTTTCCACGTATAACCCGCATCATCATCGGGAAATACTGGCGCGACGCAAACGAAGAGCAGCGCCAGCGCCTGGTTGATGAAATCAGCGCGATGCTGATGCGCTCCTATGTTACGGCAATGAGTGCCTACGCGGATGACACCCTGACTGATGATCAGATCGTCTACATGCCTTCCCGCTACCAGGCCGGTGACAGGAAAGCCACAGTGCGATCAAAGATCACGCTGGACAGTGGGGAAACCATTGATGTGCGCTACTCCCTGTATTACAGAGATGGCCTGTGGAAAATCTACGACATCAGTTTTGAGAATATAAGCCTGGCGCTTACCTATCGCACGTCCTTTGGCAACATCATCAAGAACAACGGTTTGAAGGATCTCATTTCACAACTGGAGAATCGCAACAAAAAAGGGGAGATCGATCTGCCCGGCGCGGTAACCAAAAAACTGGAAGAAGTCAGCGGGAAAGATATTACAGGGAAGACTGAAAAAATTCGCTCGCGGGAAGCCAAGTGAATGCTGGCTAGCGAACTGGCGTTTTTACTCTGACCCCAATCAAGGATTACCGTCAGGGTAAGGTGATCACAATATAGCCCAGCGCGCGGTAATCGTTGATTTGTGCGGGTCCCGCGGCGGCGACATCTACAAATTCGGGAAATTCCTCGGGTGATATTCCGTTCCATGCTGCGTAGGTACCGCAGACGTGCAGTGATACCTGCTCATCCTCGACCAGCGTTTCAGCAATCGAATGAAGCTTCGGGTCATTTTTTCGGTTGTTCGTGGTAAGTGCGAACTGTTCTTCACCGTGCGTAACGATTGCGATATCGAGGCCCGGGAAGCGCTTGCGCAGTCGTTGGATACTATTCCGGACCGCCGGCAGTACGTCCCTGAGCAGGTCGTGATCGCCGCTGACAATCTCAAACACGGTGCCCGGTGGTGCTGTCTCGCCGGCAAGAATGTCATCAATTTCATCTGCAAGGACGGGCGCAGTAGCGGTAGCGATGATGACAAATATGAGGTGTAAAAAAAGATTTATATATCGCATTGATTGAGTGTTGTTGTTTGATAAGTTGATCAGAATACAGAACCGTGACTACATGGACAAGCAGCGGACAGTTCAAGTTCCCCCAGGCACCTTTGGCGCCGGGAATCAGGAGGCAGAATATATATCGGGAACGGCGCTGGGCCCTGTAATTTAAAACGGAAAATTCGTAACAAGACGAATACCCTTGATGTTGTCACCGTAACGAAACCCAAGGCCAATACGATCGATTTCGATACCCATAAGCCTGGGTGGCTTGCTGAAATTCAGGGCCAGACTCCATTCGAATTCGCCGCTGACACTCCTTGAGCGGTCATCTCCTTGCTCGAAACTCGGATTGTCCACGTACAAATAATAGATCAGGGAATTCGCGAAATTGGTCCCCTTCCCAAACACGTTCAATCTCCAGGGAGTAATAACATCTATGCCGGCGCCGAGGATGCCAAGAGACTGCGTCCCGCCGTCGTCCGGGTTGAAACCCGAATGGGTCACCGTGTTCCCCAATGCGAATTGCCATTTCCCCCGCCTGGGGAATTTATAGTGGCTATTAACACCCGCCAAATAGATTAAGGAGTTTTCGTTATTCTTGAGGTCTCGCCCGAATCCGATCTGTCCGTAGGGTTTTAGCCGCCAGCGTTCATTCATGACGTATTCGTACGCTATGCCAGGTACGAAACTCAAGGTGGCCGCATTGCCAGGTGTGTCACCCTGGAAGACGCTGTCTAAATCGTAGTCGTAAAAGCCTGCCAGGGTTGGCAGCAGTATTGTTATTCCAGGCTGTTCCCGTGATGGTTCACGTACTTCGTAGGATAGCGGTGCCCGGAATACGTATGCTTTTTGATCCCTGACCTCGTACGCCCCGGTACCAAAATAAGTAGCATAGGAATAGTTCACCACACTCCTGTCTTCATCTGAAGAATTTGCTGTTAACTCGCCCGAAACCAAAACCACTGCCGTGGCCACGCAGAAGATGGGTAGGTGCAATTGAAGGGACATGTAAGGATGCTGATCAGATCAGAATAGTTCGACTCGTAATGCGGCTGACAATTTACAACGCAATACCCTGGAAGAAAAGGGGTGAAGAAAAGGGGTCAGAACACCTTAAATCATCGATTATTGGATTAAACAATCAACTGCAGCATTAATCGCCTGCAGACGATCCTTATCACCCCCCCTGTCGGGGTGATGTTCCATCGCCAGGCGGCGCCAGGCGAGCTTGATCGCGTCGTCGTCTACAGGGTCCCGGAGACCCAGTTCGGCCAGGGCTTCATCGCGCTTGCCAAACCTGCCGAGCTGATTCCAGAAAGACGCGATCATGCTGCAGATATCGTCTTCTGTTGTGCCGTCAAGATTCGACCAATTCAGGTAGAAGGCGCGCAGTAGATCCGGTACTGCCAGCGCGTCATCGCCAACCGACCAGGGCAGGCGACGAATACACAAGGCCTCTATCTGTAATAGCCCCAGTTGCATGGATGAAAGGCGGTCTTTCAGTTCATACAGGGCATGAAAAAGCAGGAAATGGGCACGGAACAGCTGGTGTGGCCCAGCGGGCGGCGGTGGCAGAAACTCAAAAAAGCCTCTTGCCTTAAGTGCCTTTATAAGATCATGTTCAGAAATCCCGCCCGGGTGTGCCTCAATTTCCTGTTCGATCGCTGCATAAAATACGTCCGGTAATCGAGGGCTGTTTTGAGACATCCATTTTCCTGAATGTGGTCACAATGCTGGATAGTTTAATGCAAAATTCAGTTGAAAGGGCGCCATCGGCAGAAAAGGGTACTGACCCCTTTTCCTGCCTGCGTGATGTCAGTACGATTGCATGACAATGAACAGCATGGCCGGACAACAATATCAGCGCATTTTCTTACTTAGCCACATGCGTGCCTACAGCAGCTTGATAGGTCATATCCTCGGGTCTCACCCGCAAATAAACGGTTACTACGAGATGCATCTGTCTTATTCCGGGACGGCGGATCTTGATGAACAGTTACACATGTACGAGCGATCAGAATCGCTGAAACCCAGCAGTATTTACCTTTTCGATAAACTGCTGCATAACGACTACGCACTTGACACGCGTATACTGGCAGGCGCTGACCACAGGATACTCATGAGTACTCGCTCTCCCGAGTACAGCCTGAAAAGTTTACTTCATCTTTTTCAGGCCAGGCAAACCGAAGAACTCTATGCAGACCCGGCCGAGGCCACCGATTATTATATACAGCGGCTGGCGTCACTGGCCGCATTCAGTCGAGAAAATCCGGGGCAGTACTATTACTTTGATGCGGAACTGATCAAAACGGACAGCCAGAACCTGCTCCCGACCTTGACCCGCTGGTGTCAGTTGACAACCGCCCTGTCAGACCGGTACCAGACATTTTCGCTGACTGGAAAAGCGCGCGCAGGGGATTCTTCCGACTTTATAAACAGCGGACAAATCGAGGTTTCAGAGAACCACTACCCCGGGGTCGAGCTGGAAGAACGACACCTTTTGCGGGCTGAACAGGCTTATGCGGAGTATCGTGGGGTGCTGCTGAGGCATGCCAGAGATTCATTGGCGCTGTGAAGAATGGAGCTTAATTGTCAGGGAACAGTAGATCCCAGGCATCGCGTGATTCGCGATAAGCCAGTAATGCCTGAGTGATTTGCTGCTTACGCTGATCCCGGTGTTGTGGGTCCTGTATCTGTTGGTAGGCGGTTGAATCCGCTCCGAAGTTAACATCGATATTGTGTATAAACCACTGGATACCGGCTAACGTTGCTACTGCCTGTGAATCATTATGCCACCAGAGCTGCGGGTCAGTTACCAGCTGCTTGAGTTGCGTATTTCTGTCTTGCACTTCCTGGTGCTTTTCCTCGTACATCGCCAGTAATTCCTGCTCGGTTTCCTCTATAGCCTTGCTGACAGCTTCCAATGTAAATGCATGGGCAGGGTTTTCCTGGCCTGTTAATCGGCTCACACTGAATAGCATCAGGTCACCAAAAAACTGGCGCTCGAATTCATCGGCCAGATTGATCGTCTCATTACCCCGTTCTACGCCCGGCCTGAACTGATCAGCCGCATCGTCATGCAAATGACGGGTATGCAACATCGGCAGATTGACTGAGGCAAAGCGTTCCTTGATCTCGGCCTGGATCAATCGGCCGGCAGTGGGCCCGGACATTCTTAATCTGAGGTCTCCAAACGGAATAATATATTTAAGACCTTCATAGTTGACGATGTAATTACCCGGGTAGATCGTTCTTGCGGCGGCGAGTTCTGTGAAGCCTGTGCGGTAATGAAAATCGGTCTGCCGCGTAAGGTGTTCGCCATAGAAAAAAGCATTCAGTTTTTCTGCGAAAGTTTGCAAGCAGGCAAGATTGTTATGCGGCCCTGTAACCGGACAGTGGTAAGGACAGGGCAGAGCCTGTTGTTCAAACCCAAACAGCCTGGCCATATCATGGTAGGCCGCATCATGGGTGGGAGCATCGGATACTTTGTGGAACTGGCAATCCTGTTGTGGATCCGTATCGGCAAGCTGTTGCAGGTAAGCGATTACATCATCCATGAAGTTGACCGCCATCACTGAGGGTGAAACCGGTGGATCACCCACCAGCTTCCCGGTCAGCATGGTAGTCCGGGTGTTGCTGAAAATATGGTTGATATAGTAAAAATAATTGAGTGCGTTAACCGGTTTGTCACCGCAGTCCGTTTTCCGGTTGACAAGAAAAGCCTGATCGCTGTCGACCATGTAGTACAGGGTCTTATCCTTGTCTTCGGTGAGCTGCAGGCACTTCAGATAACTTAAGTTACGGTTGGCCGCCTGCCCCTTGCGATAGAAGTGATGTTTTGGCTGGGTTGTCAGTAGTGATTCCAGTTTCTGCCGTTGCTCGTCGGGAATGCGTTGCAACAGCTCATATTGTTCATCGAGACCAAAATGATGTACCCGCAAACCCTTATCTGTGTATTCCTTTGCCAGCGTGACATGTTGTTCGATATATTCTGGCTGTTGGCTGTCTTCCGCAATAATAACCTGCACATGGCTGAATATCCCATCGCTGTTCCCGCCATAAGCATAGGCCACACACTGCTGATAAATGCTCTCCAGACAGCGTTTTACATGCTGCGGGCGATCGGCGACGGGGATGCTCAATATAAAGTGGTAGCGTTGGTCTTTTCCCGCTTGCTGTATCAACGCCTCCTGCTCGCGGAACAGGGATTGATAGACTTCTAGTGTTCTGTCAAAAGCGTTCCCGCTCCAGAGTTCCTGCTCCAGCAAGGGGTATATTGTGTGATAAACAGCTATCAGTGCCGGCAGGTCATTGTGCTTAATCGCACGCAGCACGGCATCGGAATAAGTGCCAGGTAGTGGAAGCGTATCTTGGTACTGCTGGATACAATTGCGTAAGGCCGCGGTCCGATCAAGCAGCATAGCTTGTTAACGTCGGGACGAGTAGTTGGGATAGGCGTCCTGATCGAGCATCACCTCGACCAGGTTAATATCATTATGCACGTCCAACTGCTCAAACAGCGATTCGCATTGTTGAATAGTGTCTATCTTCCGGTGGGTGATACCAAAGGACTTCGCCAGGAGTGCGAAGTCCGGGTTGACGAAATCACAATTAATGAATCGTTCCTCATACTGCTGTTGCTGGTTTTTGCGGATCAGGCCCATGGTCTGATTATTGAAGACGACGACAGTGACCGGCATTTTATAGTTAACGGCAGTCATGATTTCCATTGCGCACATCTGGAATCCACCATCACCGATTAGTGCAAAAACCGGTCTTTCAACCTTGAATCTGGCGCCGATGGCAGCGGGTATTGCATGCCCCAGTGAAGACACGCCGGTGTTAGGAAAAAAACGGTCGCAGTGCCTGACCCGATAAAAATTCTGTGCGAAAACGATGTTGTCATCAAACAGATCGATACCCTCGGTAAAATGCTGCTCCAGTTGCCGGTAAAAACACTTCACCACACCGAACTTCGAGTCGAATATCCGGCTACCTTCGGCTTCTGCCCGGTTTTCAATATCCCTCTTGTACGCGGCTATATCAATGCATGTTTTCGGTGCCAGCCCCTGATCCCGGGTGGCCTGCTCCAGTGCTGTCAGGTAGTCGCCCAAATCTGCTTGTATGGATACATTCGCGGTAAATACCTTTTCCAACTGATGAGGGTTGTTATCGACCTGAATGACCGCCTTGTTGGTTAACAGATTCTGGTTCCAGACATAACTGGTTCGTTCATTGAAACCGGCGCCCAGCAGGATCAGCAGATCGGTTTTCTCCTGCAGGTACTGAAGTGCGTAACCTGAGCTGGTCACCCCAAGGCTACCCAGCGACAGGGGAGAGTGCTCGTCTAATGCACCCTTTGCTTTCAAGCTGCTGGTTACAGGGATATTCATGCGTTCGCAGAGTTGTTGCAGTGCCGGTTGCGCACCGGATCGAATACAGCCATATCCCGCTACAATGAGTGGTGATTCGGCCTGTTTCAGTAATTCGATACTCTCCTCAAGCAAGGGCTGGGGAAGTTTGGGTGCTGGCGCAGGTGCTGGAGCCCGGATTGGCAGTTGATCAAGAATTGTTTCGTCAACGAGTTCTTTCTGTACATTGAATGGAATGCTTAATACAACCGGTCCGGGGATTTCCGCTCTAAGATGTTTGGCCGCCTCGTTGAGCACGCTCGCCAGGTAATCGGTGCGTTCTATCAATTTATAATAGCGCGTAACCCCGGCAAACAGGGCGGCCTGATCAACAGTTCCACCTTCACCGGAACTTTCCTGCAAGCCGCCTTTACCGAAGGCGTAGGTCGGCACTTCCCCGGTAATGGCAATGACTGGCAATTTATCCACGTAGGCATTGGCAATGCCCGTGATCAGGTTGGTGGCCCCTGGCCCGGTTGTGGTAATGCAGGCGCCGATATTGCCTGTGGCACGTGCCAGGCCGCCGGCCATAAATGCAGCGCCTTGCTCGTGTTTGGCGAGTACGCTTTGTATATCAGAATCGTACAATGCGTCATAGACAGGCAGTATATGTGCCCCGGGCATGCCAAATATCGTATCTATACCCAGTTGCTGCAAGAAACGAACGATGAGCTGACTAACCTGAATTTCCATTTTAAAAATTAACTATTTATCGGTGGCCCTGTTATGGGTCGAAAGGATATACAGAACAGGGGTCAGAGAGCAATGTTCGGTAATATGACCGATATTGTTCTTCGAGCGCTATTTGGTGCGGTAATCCCCACATTAAGAGAAAAGCAGGCAGCGCCCTTTAGTGAGGATAAAGGGTGCCAGCCTTTTTAGCTGCTTCAGCTGGAGTTTTTACTCTGGCCCCAACTATTGCTGGATTATTACCGATCATTAGCGTTTGGCCAAGGTGAACGGGGAGGTATAGCAAAATAATCAGGCCCGAACAACAACAGAACCGATGCGGAATAAAACCACTGGCACAGCCTCGACCTTAACTGACGCGGAAATGACTTGAGTAGAATGGCAACTATTGAATATCGCTGAAAAGGGTGCTGATCCCTGGTTTATTCCCGGATCAACAGAAAGCAAAAAGGCGGAAGGATGAACGTCATCCTTCCGCCTTCCAGCGCCTTGATTTACTGTTTAAGTGCTACAGAATGATTAACGCCCATTTTTTTCGCAAACCGGGCAGCGCATTCAGTCGAGGCATCTGCAAGTTTCTTTTTCAGCAATGCTGCACCGTTTTCCATGAGCTCGTCGTAGGTCGGAGAGTTCTCCGAGTATTCTTCATTGATTGTGCAGCGCTCTGCGCTTATCAGCCTTTTTTCCCTGGCATTAATCAAACGTGCCTGAGCCATATAGTTAACCTTGTATTTGGTCTTGAAAGGGTAATACATGGTTCCCCAGCCAAACGTTCTCACATCCAGAACAATACCGTCATGTGAGGCAAGGGCGGCCACTTCCTCAGGGTTACTTTCATAAGGTTTGGCCTCCTGAAGGATTTTAACGTCGCTGATCTGATAGGTATCAGACAGATCATTGGCTAATGAGGTCTTGATGTCTATGGCAGGATCTTCAAGGTTGTGTTCCCTGACCAGTTCACTACCCTCTGATACCGCAGCAGCCACACCAAGAACCGCAAAAGCGCCTTTGGTATTGGTCATGGGGAGGAATGGATCAGGCTCGTAATGGATGACCGTTAACTTGCTCTCATGCAGGGATGAAGTGTCTTGCTCATTCATGGTCATTGGTGCAGTTGCACAACCAGCCAGCACAGTTGCAGAAACGATCAATATAACAGGTTGGAAAAAACTGGTGTTCACGGTTAACCCCCTTGTTAGCACGCTTGTCCAATGTGGCCTAGCGGCCTTCCCGGGGGGAAATTAAGTATTCAAGGGGATGGGGGGTGTGAAGGTGGGGCG
>JBHPFC010000003.1:0-72053 GCA_042576405.1 Pseudomonadota bacterium
TCAAACACGGCAACCCAACTGATGCGGATTTTGTCTTTGATGCGCGCTGCCTTCCAAACCCGCACTGGAAAACCGAACTTCGTCCCTTGACCGGTCGTGATGCAGCAGTCATCAAGTTCCTCGAAAGCGATTCACATGTCATCGAGTTCTACCAGAACCTGTGCGCATTTTTCGGCAAATGGATCAGCCGTTTTGAAGCAGATAATCGCAGTTATCTCACCATCGCTATCGGCTGCACCGGTGGCCAGCACCGTTCAGTGTACCTCGCGGAAAAACTGGCGAAACATTTTTCTGAAAGCTACCCTGACGTGGCAACACGACACCGGGAACTACCATGAAAGTGGGTATTATGCTGATCACCCACGGCCAGATTGGCAGCGCGCATCAAAGACAAAATCCGCATCAGTTGGGTTGCCGTGTTTGAAACCAAAGGATTCGAATAACAACGAAAGTTGAGCTTCGGTGTGACGCGCGACTCGTTGTCTTATCAGGTCACGCAGCTGATGGATAGTGGTTTTGGTAGTATCGATGGACAGGTCGCTGCGCTGTGCCATGGCTTCCAGCACGCGCTTTTCGTTGTCTATGGCATCGGCCAGCGATACTCCGTCGTTACTGAGCGGGTGACGCCTGCGGCTCTCGCTGAAGCGTTTTATCAGCGTATCGGTTGCGCTGGTGAGGAAAATGATTTCGGTCTCTATGCCCTGGGCATGGAGTTGGTCAAGAATGCTGCTGAAGGCTTCAAGAGACTTGGGAAGGTTGCGGGCGTCAATGCCGACGGCTACCTTGTCGAAATTCACATCTGGCTGGTTCAGCTCCGGGGCCAGTGCGCCCAGCAGGCTGGCCGGGAGATTGTCGATGCAGTAGTACCCCAGATCTTCAAGGGTGTTGAGTGCAACACTCTTTCCCGAGCCGGATAATCCGCTGACAATAATAAGTTTCACTTTGCGTATCCGGCCACGGCGGTGGTGCCCGTCCTCGATCCAGTTGGAAAATGGTTGTCAGCTATTGTCCATGAAACGCGCCTGGCGATCCATAAACAGCTTGGCGGAATCGAAACCTTTCAATAGCAGCGTATGGTTGCGGGCGGCTGCCTCTGCGAGCACAGCCAGGTTGCGTCCCGGGGCGACCGGCAAGGTGATTTCCGGAATCTCGATACCAAGTATGGTTTGGGTGGTGCGGGCTCCGTGCAGCCGGTCGATGGAATGCATCTGCTCTTCGGTCATGGGAACCAGTTTCAGGATGAGGCGCAGATTACGGGCTTGTTTGATGGCGCTGTCACCAAACATGGCGCGAATATTAAGGATCCCGAGTCCACGGACTTCGAGAAAATCGCGCAGGATATCCGGGCAGCGTCCGCTGAGGATGTCGGGTGCGGTTTTTGCAAAAATCGGCGCGTCATCGGCCACCAGCCGGTGACCACGCGCGAGCAGTTCCAGGGCCAGTTCGCTCTTGCCCACGCTGGGATCGCCGGTAATCAGCAGGCCTACGCTAAAGACCTCCATGAAAACGCCATGCAGGGTGATCTTTTTGGCAAACAGGTTGGTCAGGTAGTACTGCAGGTAGTTCACCAGCTTGGAGGTCGGCTGGATGGATGTCAGCAGCGGCGTTGCGGAGGCTTCGCTACGCTGTTTGATGTCATCCGGTGCCGCTTCGCCATCACCGATGACAATCAGGTCGCTGGTACTATCGAACAATTGATCCAGGAAATTACGGCGGGAGTTCTCAGGCAGTTTCTGCAGGTACCGGCATTCGGTAATGCCGACAACCTGGACGCGGTTGGGGTGAATCAGGTTAAGGTGACCGACCAGTGTTGTGCCGTCTGTTTCAGAGTCGGTGTGCTTGATGCTACGGGCTTCGCCGGTGCGTCCTGCCGCCCATTGCAGGTCCAGTTTGCTCGCCAGAGCAGTAAACAGGGTGCCTACCGAGGCATCTGTACTCATGCGGAAAGTTGTTGGCGGGTATCCCAGTGACTGATCTGGTCAAGGCACTGCTGGGTGTTGGTGCATGCCCGCAGTGATGCGCAGAATTCAGCGTCACTGAACATGGTTGCCAGGCGAGCCAGTATTTGCAGATGTTCGTCGGTTGACTCTTCAGGCACCAGTAATGCAAATAGTAAATCCACCGGTTGATTGTCTATGGCATCGAAATCAACGCCGCCATTGGACAATGTAACAAACGCGGCCAGAGGGGCCTCAAGTCCGGCCAGTCTGCCATGTGGCAGTGCTACGCCGTTTCCCAAGCCGGTACTCCCAAGGCGTTCGCGATTGATCAGGCTATCGAACAATTCGCCTTCAGAATAATCGGGCAATGCACCTGCAAGCAGGCGGCTCAACAGGTCCAGTGTGCGCTTCTTGCTGGAGCTGTCTTGCAGACAGGCTATGCGGTCGGGTTCCAGAAGTGTAGAAATCTGCATGCTCGTTTGTCATTCAAGGGCGGCCGTGTTTCCACGGCCACCAGTCCTGTTCATTCCGGGGTGCTGTGTTTCTTGTTGGCACCTTCGGTACGGTGGTGATTGGTGATTTTTTCTTTATGCTTTTTGATCTGCCGATCCAGTTTGTCTGTCAACCCGTCAATAGCGGCGTACATGTTTTCTTCTGTGCTGTCAGCGAAAAGTTTTCCACCGCTGATATGTACTGTGGCCTCTGCCGTATGGCGCAGCTTTTCGACACTGAGAATGACGTGTACGTCAGTAACGTGGTCAAAATGTCGTTCAAGGCGTTCGAATTTTTCGCCTACATAGCTACGCATTGGGTCGGTTACTTCGACGTGGTGCCCGGTTACATCTATTTGCATTGATATGCTCCTCGTCTAAATGCCTCAGGAGAGGCGTTTACGCTCATTAGAAGGGGGTATGGACATTGCCTCGCGGTACTTGGCGATGGTACGGCGCGCGACCTTGATGCCCTGGTCGTCCAGCAGGCTGGCGATTTTACTGTCGCTCAGCGGTTTGGTCGGTGTTTCTGCGGCCACGAGTTTTTTAATGATGGCGCGGATGGCTGTTGCCGAGCATTCACCGCCATCAGCCGTGCCAACGTGGCTGGAGAAGAAATATTTGAATTCGAATATGCCACCCGGTGTGTGCATGTATTTTTGTGTGGTAACACGGGAAATGGTGGACTCGTGCATTTCCACGCTGTCGGCGATATCACGCAGAACCAGTGGTTTCATGGCTTCGTCGCCGTATTCGAAAAAATTACGCTGTCGTTCGACAATGCAGCGCGCGACTTTCAGCAGGGTTTCATGGCGACTTTGCAGGCTCTTGAGAAACCAGCGCGCTTCCTGCAGATGGTTACGCAGATAGGTGTTGTCCTCGCTGTTGTCGGCACGCTTCACCAGGCTTGCGTAGTGACTGTTGATGCGTATCCGGGGTGCTGCGTCGATATTCAGATCCACCTGCCATTTGCCCTTGTTTTTAAACACGAATACATCGGGCACTACATACTGCGGTTTGCTGCTGGTAATCTGGGAACCCGGTCTGGGGTTCAGCGACTGAACCAGCGTCAGCACTTCCTGAAGCTCGGCTTCAGTGAGCTTCATGCGCCGCATAATCTGATTATAGTCCCGATTTCCCAGCAGGTTGATGTGTTCACGCACCAGAATCAGTGCCTGGTTTCGCCACGGGGTTTCTTTGTCGAGCGCATTTAACTGAATTAAAAGACATTCTGCGGGGTTGCGGGCGCCCACGCCAACCGGATCGAAATGCTGTATACGGCGTAAAACTGCCTGAACTTCCTCGATACCGACTTCCTGTTCGGGGTCGAGCTTGAGGCTGTCGAGCAGGTCTTCGAGTGAAAGGGGCAGATAGCCATCATCATTTATGGCATCGATGATGGAATCAGCGATAACGCGGTCTTCGTCACTAAAGGGTGTGAGGTCGAGCTGCCAGGCCAGATGTTCCTGCAGGCTTTCGCTGCCACTGCTGTGGGTTTCAAAAAAATCCCTGTTGTCACCTTCGGCCGGCGCACTGTAAGTCGTGGCGCCCATATCGTAGGTGTCTTCCCACTGAGTATCCATTGCCAGATCTTCGGGCATGGTCTCCGAGGCAGCGCCTACTTCGGTTTCCGAGGCATCGGGAGTGCTGTCTTTTGCAGTATCGTTCTTGGCGTCCTGTCCCGGCGCATTCTCACCGCCTTCCGCTGCAGCCGGCGTCTCGTTTTCCTCGCGCTCCAGCATCAGATTGGAGTCGAGTATGCCCTGGACTTCCACCTCCAGTTCCAGAGTAGAAAGCTGTAACAGACGAATCGCCTGCTGCAGCTGAGGCGTCATGGTGAGGTGCTGGCCAAGCCGAAGTTGGATGGACTGCTTCATAAGGGTCGGGCTGTACTATCTCTCCGCGATACGGCCAGCAAAGGATCTGCGGCCGAAAACAGAGTGCCATTCTACTGCATTTATTATGCCAGTGAAGCTTTTATTGCAGTTTTTTGAAGATTTACATGGTGAAGTGATCGCCAAGATAGACGTCGCGCACTTTCTGGTTCTGTAATATTGCATCCGGTGGTCCTTCGGCCAGCGTGTGGCCATTTCCGATAATGTAGGCCCGGTTACAGATTCCGAGCGTTTCGCGAACATTATGGTCTGTGATCAGTACGCCAATGTTGCGTTCGGTCAAATGTTCAACAATGCGTTGAATGTCGATGACCGATATCGGGTCGACGCCGGCAAACGGTTCGTCGAGCAAGATAAAACGCGGTTCCATTGCCAGCGCCCGGGCAATTTCAACTCGCCGGCGTTCACCGCCCGAGAGGCTCAGGCCCATCTGGTCACGCAGGTGACCAATATGGAGTTCGTGCAACAATTCTTCCAGTTTATCGGCACGATTCCTGCGACTTAAATTTTTGCGCATCTCCAGTACTGCGAGCAGATTGTCGGCTACACTGAGTTTGCGAAACACCGAGGCCTCCTGGGGAAGGTAACCGACGCCGTGGCGCGCGCGTACGTGCATGGGGAAGTGGGTCAGTTCCTTATCGTCGAGCCATACCGAGCCGCCATCACTGGGGATGAGGCCGACTATCATGTAGAAGCAGGTGGTTTTTCCCGCGCCGTTCGGACCTAGCAGGCCCACGACTTCACCGCTGTCAACGGCAAGAGAGACAGACTCAACCACTGTCTTTCTCGAGTAACTCTTCTTCAGGTTGCGCGCTTCCAGACGACTCATGGGGCGGGTGCTTCGCTAGCCTTCTTTTCGGTTTTTGGTTGAATGACGATACGAACCCGGTCGTTTGGTTTGTCCGTCCCCGCGTTTACCTTGTCCTTGGCGACATCATATTCGATACGCTCGCTGCGCAATGTGTCGCCTTCCTGTTCTACTTCGGCCTGTTTCAGCAGAATGATGTATTCGGGGTTGGTGTAGTACTCCATGCGCAGAGCTTTGGCGCGCACGTCCTTATCCTTGTTGTCGGGTCTTTGCTTGTAGGTGGCAGGCTTGCCATCCATGATAACTTTATCGACGTCGTCACCCTTGTTGTGAACTGTCATGGTCTCGCCGGTAAGTATCAGTGTGCCCTGGGTGACTTTGACATTGCCGCGATAGACGCTAATACCGTCGGCGTCGTTAAGCTCGGCACGATCGGCCTCGATCAGCATGGGCTGGTTGCGGTCGGTGGACAATGACCAGCCGAGAGACGGCAGCAGACAGAGCGCCAGTATGAATCCTGACTTGTGCCATTTATTCATGAATTCCCCTCACATTTCCGCGCAGTTCCAGCCGCTGGCCTCCCAGTTCGGCACGAAACCCGTCAGCGCTAACATGCCAGCTCCCGGATTCTAAAACAACCGGCTGGTCGGTTTCGGCAACATCACCCCGGTCGGCAATACGTAACAGTTCCGTGTTTAGGACAAGATTGCCATTTTCCCGTTCCCTTACCAGCTTAACCTGTTGTTCGAGCAGCAAGGCGGCCTGGGTTTCACTGATGCGGCCATTGCGGGCGCTGGCACGCCACCGCTGCTGGCGACTGTCCACCAGGGTCAGGCGGGGTTCGTGTAAGCGAGCGTCGGGTTCCCCTGGCCATTGTTCCAGTCTGTCAGCATGCAGTTGTCGCGATGTCTCGCCCTGATCGCTAAATTGCTGCCACATCAGGTTCTCAATAAAGAGATCGGGCAGGTTTGCAGCTCGCTGGAGAGTTGAAAATGACTGGTTGGTATAGAAATGAAGCCAGATGATGGCCAGACTGGCAAGGCAGGCAACCAACAGAATTCGACGCTGCCGGGCGGTCACAAGTAGCTTTCCAGCTCCCGTTGCAGCGCACCATGGGCTTCCAGCAGCATTTCGCAGACATCGCGAGCGGCACCATGCCCGCCGGCACGCGGGGTTTGCCAGTGTGCATGACGTACTACCCAGGGATGGGCATTCTGCACGGCGATTGCCAGGCCAACCTTGCGCATCACCGGGAGGTCAACCACATCGTCGCCGACGTAGGCGACTTGATCAGGTTCCAGGTCAACAACGGTCAACAGGTGAGCAAAGGCTTCCAGCTTGTTTTCCTGGCCCTGGTAGAGTAAATCGATGCCAAGGTTCCGCATACGGTGTTCGACGACTTTCGAGGTGCGGCCGGTGATGATGGCGCAGCGCACGCCATGTTTTTGCAGCATTTTGAGGCCGTGACCGTCCTGGGAATTAAATGCCTTGTATTCCTGGCCGTCGTCGCCAAAAAACAGTCCGCCATCGGTCAGTACTCCATCGACATCCAGAATCAGTAACTTGATGCGCGCGGCTTTTTCGAGAATATCTTTCATTCTATGTACCTCACTAAACCACTCCGGCGCGCAGCATGTCGTGCATGTTGAGCGCGCCGACCAGTTTTTTGTTTTCATCGACCACCAGCAGGGCGCTGAATTTGCCATTTTCCATTATCTGCAGCGCCTCGGCAGCCAGCAGACCGGGAGATACCAGGGTGCAGTTTTGGGTCATGAGCTCATCAATTGGAGTGGCGTTGAGATCTGCGCCACGGTCCAGTGCGCGGCGCAGGTCTCCATCCGTGAAAATACCCTGCACAATGTTATTTTCATCGACGATGGCTGTGGCACCCAGTTCCTTGCGCGTCATTTCCAGCAACGCGTCGCATATCAGTGTCCCGGTTTGCACTTTCGGGACACGATCACCAGTGTGGAGAAGGTCATCGATAAGTAGCAAAAGTCGCCGGCCAAGCTTGCCGCCGGGGTGTGAACGGGCGAAATCATCGGGTGTGAAGCCACGCACTTCCAGTAATGAGATAGCCAGGGCGTCACCCATGGCGAGTGCTGCGGTGGTGCTGGCGGTTGGAGCCAGTCCCAGCGGGCAGGCTTCTTCCTTGACGCTGACGTCGATGTTCACCGTGGCTGCCGTCGCCAGTGCCGATTGAGGATTTCCAGTTAGCGAAATCAGTGGCACATCCAGGCGCTTTATTATGGGCAGTATAGTGAGAATTTCTTCCGTGGAGCCGGAGTTGGACAGTGCTATCACCACGTCTTTGGCGGTGATCATGCCCAGGTCGCCGTGGCTGGCTTCGCCCGGGTGGACAAAAAATGCGGGTGTGCCGGTGCTGGCCAGAGTGGCAGCAATTTTGCCGCCGATGTGGCCGGATTTGCCCATGCCGATGACTACCACTCTGCCTTCACACTCGAGCATGTAGTGGCATGCGCGAACGAAATCGTTATCGATGCGGGATTTCAGTGCTTCAATGGCGCTGGCTTCGATTCTCAGCACCTCCAGGCCCAGTTTTTTCAGGGTTTCATCGGTCATTTTATAGTGATTGCTGTGCTAGCGGACGACGGCCAAGTATAACAGGGTCTGGTAGCCCGCATAGGCAGCCAGCAGGAGCAGTCCCTCGCCGCGATTGATGCGCCGCCCCCGACCGCGAATTCCGTAAGCCATTAAAAACAGGGCGACCGTCAGCCCGATCATCACCGGCATGTCGCGACTCACAACGGCCGGGTCGACAGGTCCGGGGCTAATAATCCCCGGTATACCCAGCACGGCGAGAATATTGAACATGTTGGAACCGATGACGTTGCCGATAGCGATATCGGGTTCATTTTTCAGGACGCTGGCGATCGATGCAGCCAATTCGGGAAGACTGGTCCCCAGTGCCACAATGGTCAGTCCGATGATCAGATCGCTGATGCCGAAATGCTCGGCAATACCGACCGCGCCCCAGACCAGCATCCGCGAACTGCCGACCAGCACCGCCAGCCCGATAATCAGCCACATCAGCGACCGGGCGAGTGACAAATCAGTCGGGACTTCGGCTTCATACTCGGCTACAACCGGATCCGTGCCGCGGCTGCTTATGCCAATGTAAAGCACGGCTGCAAGCATGATCATCAAGCCAAGCAGCAGTAGCAGGCCGTCGTTGTAGTCCAGGGTGCCGTCCCTGAGTAGCAGGTAGGCAACCAGCGCGGTGCCGATAAGTACCGGCAGCTCGCGTTTGACAATGCCTGAGTGTATCGATAGCGGTGCGACCAGGGCAGTGACACCCAGGATCAGGGCGATGTTGGTGATGTTGGAACCAATGGCATTACCGATTGCCAGCCCGGGGTTACCTTGCAGCGCGGCCATGACCGAGACCAGGATTTCCGGGGCGGAGGTCCCGAACCCAACGATCGTGAGGCCGATGATTAACGGAGAAACCCCCAGGTTGCGGGCGGTGCCGGCAGCCCCCATGACGAAGCGGTCGGCACCCCACACGAGCAGGGCAAAGCCGGAGATGACAGCAATTATTTGTACCCACATAGGAACGGTATATTAGCGATTCATTTTGCAGGGTGACAGATTTGTTTGTGTTTTTCTCAGTGGGTGGGTGGTTCAGGAGGCTAAAGTTCGGGCTAACAGTTGTATCCACAGGCGGGCCTGACGGGCAGGGCGCGCATGCTATTCCGTGTTGTCGTACAATCCCGCTTCGAGAAGAGTTGATCAAATAATGAGCAACGTCGTTACTTTCAAAAAGCCGAAAGCGGCCAAAAAGCACAAGGGAAATACTTTGTGCAGACGCGGTTTCCACAAATGGGCTGTCGTCGATACCCCGTTTGACAGCCAGCAGGGGCGGCTGGTTACGCGTTACCGTTGCGAGCGCTGCGGGCAGGAAAAAAGCGAAGCACGCTCGCCGTGATGGCTTTGTTCCGTATAATGCGCGCCATCGTCTTCAGGAAGCGGACAAAAATATCGCTGTGGAACCTCTGGTAAAAATCCGTGATCTTCATTTTTCACGCGGCGATCGCAAGATCTTCGATGGCGTGAACCTGGATATTCCCCGGGGCAAGGTCACCGCTATCATGGGGCCGAGTGGTACCGGTAAGACCACGTTGCTGCGTCTCATCGGTGGCCAGCTCAACCCGGACCAGGGAAGCGTGGTTGTTGACGGCCAGGAGGTGCCCGATTTAAGCCATTCGGCGCTGTATCAGCTTCGCCAACGCATGGGTATGTTGTTCCAGTCCGGTGCCTTGCTTACAGATCTGAACGTTTTCGAGAATGTGGCGTTTCCACTTCGCGAACACACGGCGCTGCCTGAATCCATGATCCGGAACATGGTGCTGATGAAACTGCAGGCCGTGGGACTGCGGGGTGCGCACCAGCTGATGCCGAGCGAATTGTCCGGCGGCATGGCGCGGCGCATCGCGCTGGCGCGGGCCATTGCCCTGGATCCCATGATGATTATGTACGATGAGCCCTTTACCGGGCAGGATCCGATTTCCATGGGGGCGATAGTGCAGTTGATCCGCCTGTTGAATGATGCGTTGGGCTTAAGCAGCATTATTGTGTCTCACGATGTTGCCGAGGCGTCAGCGATCTCGGATTACATCTATGTTATATCCCAGGGCAAGGTAGTCGGTCACGGCACGCCGGAAGCGCTGGGTAAAACCGATTCCGCCTGGGTCAGACAGTTCATGCAGGGTTTACCTGATGGACCGGTACCTTTCCATTACCCGGCGCCGGATTACAGGGAAGATTTACTCCATGCTTGAGTGGGTGCGGCAACTGGGGCGCAGTGGTATCGGCCAGTTTGAGAAGCTTGGACGGGCGAATCTGTTTTTGCTGAATACCCTTGCCGGGTTACCTGAACTGGTGCGCCGCCCCAGCCTGCTGGTGAAACAGCTCTGGTCAGTGGGTGTGCTTTCCCTGTTGATCATAGTCGTATCCGGTCTGTTCGTCGGCATGGTGCTTGCGCTGCAAGGTTACAACACGCTGGTGGATTTCGGGGCCGAAGAATCACTCGGTGTCGCCGTGGCATTATCGATTGTGCGTGAACTGGGGCCGGTCGTAACGGCGTTGCTGTTTGCCGGACGAGCAGGGTCGGCGTTGAGCGCTGAAATCGGCTTAATGAAAGCCACCGAGCAGCTGTCCGGAATGGAAATGATGGCGGTTGATCCCATGCACCGAGTGATTTCACCACGCTTTTTTGCAGGCGTTATTTCCATGCCGCTATTGGCGGCTATTTTTAGCGCCGTGGGTATCTATGGCGGTTATTTTGTCGGCGTTGGGCTGCTGGGTGTCGATGACGGTGCCTACTGGGCACAGATGCAGTCCAAGGTCGATTTTTACGATGATGTTTTAAACGGGGTGATAAAGAGCCTGGTGTTTGGCTGGGTGGTAACCTGGATCGCGGTGTTCGAGGGCTACGATGCCATACCAACCTCGGAAGGCGTGAGCCGTGCAACCACCCGTACCGTGGTCTACTCAGCATTTGCTGTACTTGGCCTCGACTTTATACTGACAGCATTGATGTTCGGAGACTGAAATGAAAACCAGCAAGACAACCGAATTGATGGTGGGTATGTTCATTGCGGTGGGTGCCGCAGGCTTGTTCGTACTGGCCATGCAGGTCAGCAATCTGAGTGGCTTTACACCCGCCAACAGCTATACGATAACCGCCAGATTCGAAAACATCGGCGGGCTGAAGGCGCGTTCTCCGGTGACCGTGGGTGGCGTACGGATTGGCAGGGTGGCATCCATTGATTATGACAATGACCGTTTCGAAGCCATCGTGGCACTGGAGATGGATGGCAAGTATGACCAGTTTCCGGACGATACGACCGCCAGCATTTATACTGCGGGTCTGCTTGGCGAGCAGTATGTGTCACTTGAGCCCGGCGGCTCGGAAGATGTGCTTGCCGAAGGTTCTGAAATCGACCTGACCCAGTCGGCGCTGGTGCTGGAAAAGCTGGTAAGCAAATTCCTGTTCGACAAGGCCGCCGAGGGAGGCGACCCCGAACCGTGAGTGAGGCGGAGATCACAGAGGTTTCGGGCGGGCGGCTGGCGATTAACGGCGAACTGACCTTTGCATCGGTGCCGTTGCTGTGGGAGCGTTGCTGCGACCGATTCTCCGGCAATGCAAAGCTGGACATTGATCTCAGCGGTGTCCAACGGTCTGATAGTGCGGGTCTGGCCCTGCTGGTCGAATGCGTCCGCCAGGCCCATCAAACCGGCAAAAGCATCCGGTTTTTCAATATCCCTGCCCAGATGCTGGCGATTGCCCGCGTCAGCAGCCTTGATCAAGTGCTTCCATTGCATCGCGACACCTGATTTCTCTGATTTTATAGTATGATTCGCGCTCCGGTTTTTCAGGTAGACGAAATCATGCAGGCAGACGAATTAAAGAAGGTCATCGAAGAAGGCATTCCAGGTGCCCAGGTCGATATCAAGGGAGATGGCGATCACTTTGAAGCAACTATTATCAGCGATAGTTTCGAAGGTAAATCCATGGTGCAGCAGCACCAGCTGGTATACGGTGCGCTGGGCGACCTGATGCAGGGTGCGGTGCACGCGTTGTCTTTTCGAACCTTCACCACAGCAGAGTGGTCGAAGCAGCTTTAGGGGAACCCTGAGCGACTCCAGACAAACAGCCAGATTCGCCGGGAAATCCGCGTCCGCTATTTCCAAGGGGCAACCTGGCGTTTCGGGCGTTCAAAGTCAGCCAAACCAGGTAGCATAAAATGTCCGACCAGTTAACTATCGCACTGTCCAAAGGCCGTATCTTCAAGGAAACGTTGCCCTTGCTGGCCCACGCCGGTATCGAACCGATAGACGACCCGGAGACCAGTCGCAAGCTGATTCTGGATACCAACCATGATGATGTGAAACTGGTGATTATACGTGCCTCCGATGTGCCGACCTATGTGCAGTATGGTGCTGCAGATCTGGGTGTGGCCGGTAAGGACGTGTTGATGGAGCACGGCGGTGCCGGTTTGTATGAGCCATTGGATCTCTGTATTGCCCGGTGCAAGCTGATGGTCGCTGGTTACGAGCCCTGGTCGGAGCAGGCGCAGCGTTTACGTATTGCGACCAAGTACGTTAACAGTGCGCAACAGTACTTCGCCGAGCAGGGCGTTCAGGTTGAAATCATCAAGCTGTATGGATCTATGGAGCTGGCACCGATTGTGGGTCTTGCAGATCTTATTGTTGACGTGGTGGATACCGGCAACACACTCAAGGCCAATGGTCTCAAACCACTGGAAAAGATCGCCGACATCAGTTCGCGGCTGGTCGTGAACAAAGCGTCAATGAAGCGCAAGCACGCCCGTGTACAGGCTTTCATCGACAAGATTGCCGAGGCTGTTCGTCAGCAGCAGGACGCGGCAGCATGAGTTTTGATATCAAACGGCTGGATAGCGCTGACAGTGCGTTTTACGCACAGCTGGACGCGTTGCTGGCGTGGGAACAGGTGTCCGACGATCAGGTCGAACAAACAGTACGCGAAATTATCGCCGATATTCGCAGTCGCGGTGACGCTGCGCTGATCGAATACACCAACCGTTTTGATCGTATGCAGGTCAGCAGCATGGCCGAGCTGGAGATCGGTCACTCCCAGTTGCAGCAGGCTATTGAGACTATTCCGGCGGAACAGCGCACTGCTCTTGAACATGCCGCTGATCGTGTCCGAAGCTATGCTGAACGCCAGAAGATGGAGACCTGGTCGTATACCGAGGCCGACGGAACGATACTTGGCCAGCAGGTTGCGCCGCTGGATCGCGCCGGTTTGTACGTGCCCGGTGGCAAGGCGTCCTATCCGTCCTCGGTTTTGATGAACGCTATACCGGCAAAGGTTGCCGGTGTCAGTGAGTTGATTATGGTTGTGCCGACGCCTGATGGAATCGTTAACGAACTGGTGCTGGCGGCGGCAGCCATCGCTGGCGTTGATCGGGTTTTTTCAGTGGGTGGTGCACAGGCTGTTGCGGCGTTGGCTTACGGTACCGAGACAGTACCGAAAGTCGACAAGATTGTAGGCCCTGGCAATATTTTTGTGGCTACGGCAAAGGGTATGGTGTTTGGCCAGGTCGGCATCGATATGATTGCAGGCCCATCGGAAATCCTGGTGATCTGTGACGGTCAGACCGACCCGGACTGGATTGCCATGGACCTGTTCTCGCAGGCGGAGCACGATGAAGATGCGCAGGCGATTCTGGTTAGCCAGGATGCGGATTTTCTGAACAAGGTTGCCGACAGTATTAACAGGCAGCTGCCGGGTATGGAGCGTGCCGAGATTATTGCTGCCTCGCTGAAGGCACGTGGTGCCCTGATTAAAGTCAGGGATCTGGACGATGCTGTCGCGGTGGCTAACTACATTGCGCCAGAACACCTTGAGCTGTCGCTGGAGGACCCACAGGCTGTTGCGCCGCAGATCCGGCATGCCGGTGCGATTTTCATGGGCCGCTATACAGCAGAAGCGCTGGGTGATTACTGTGCCGGGCCCAATCACGTGCTGCCGACTTCGCGTACAGCGCGTTTCTCTTCGCCATTGGGGGTCTACGATTTCCAGAAGCGTTCCAGCCTGATTTACTGCTCGGCCGCAGGCGCTGCTGATCTTGGACAAACCGCTTCGAAACTGGCGCGTGGTGAGGGGCTGACCGCGCACGCTCAATCCGCGGAGTACCGGATTCCGAAAGCATGAGTGCCGATCCCAGGTCGCCGCTAAGCTGGGTGCGTCCGGAGATACAGGCGCTGACGGCCTATCACGTGCCGGACCCCGGCAATATGATAAAACTCGACGCTATGGAAAACCCCTACCGCTGGCCTGAACCACTGATTGATGAATGGCTCGATGTACTGCGTCAGGTTGAGCTGAACCGCTATCCTGATCCTTCGGCACGATCCCTGACGGAACGTCTGAAACAGGTTATGCAGGTGCCTGCCGGCATGCAGCTTGTGCTGGGGAATGGTTCCGATGAGCTGATTCAGATGCTGGCGCTGGCGGTTGCTGAGAGGGGGCGTGTGATCATGGCGCCTGATCCAACCTTTGTGATGTACCGTATGATTGCCGAATTTGCAGGGTTGCAGTATGCAAGTCTGCCGCTGGCTAACGATTTTTCACTGGATGTTGAAACGATGCTGGCTGCCATCGAGGCACAGCAGCCGGCCATTATATTTCTCGCCTATCCAAACAACCCTACAGGCACCTTGTTCGAGTCCGATGCGGTTGAGGCGGTGATCAGGGCGGCACCAGGTCTGGTGGTCGTCGATGAAGCCTATGCGCCGTTTACCGACGCGACCTTCATGTCACGTCTGGGTGAATTTTCAAACCTGCTGGTGTTGCGTACGGTGTCAAAAATGGGGCTGGCAGGGTTACGCCTTGGACTGCTTGCAGGACCTTCCGAGTGGCTGGGCGAAATCGATAAAGTACGGTTGCCATACAATATCAACGTGTTGACCCAGGCCAGTGCACTGTTTGCATTGCAACATCAGGATATGCTCGATAAACAGACTGCGCAAATACGTCTGGACCGCGCCGAGTTGTACGCTGCGCTTGAAACGCTGGATGGTATTGAACCGTATCCAAGCGAAGCTAATTTCATTCTCTTCAAAACACCTGCAGGGCAGGCTGACGCACTCTTCGAGGCTCTAAAGGCTGACGGTGTGCTCATCAAAAACCTCAACCCGGCTGGCGGGCGTCTCAAGGATTGTCTGCGCGTCACTGTCGGTACGCCCGATGAGAATGGCGCGTTCCTTGCTGCGCTGCGCAAGGCGCTGGTCTCCTGAACTAACAACCTGTAGGTTACGCAACGATGGTCTGCATTCGATGTAAAGTCAGCGGCCGGGTGCAGGGTGTTTTCTTCCGCGCCAGCACGCAGCGGGAGGCACGAAGCCTGGGGATAACAGGCCACGCAAAAAACCTGCCGGACGGATCGGTTGAAGTGCTTGCCTGCGGTTCGGCGTCAGCTGTGGAGCAGCTTGGCGAGTGGCTGTGGGTCGGGCCACCAGCTGCTAGAGTTAGTCACGTAGACTGTACGCCCATCCAGGCAGATGTGTCTGATATATTTACGATTTCCTGACGCTTTGGTGAGCCCGGGGCCGGGGTTTTTTGCCTGGGGAGCACAGACGAAAATAGTTGAGGATTAAAATATGCCTTCAATCGAAGTGCTCACAACATTTTTCGGCTGGTGCTCAGTGATCAATATTGGCGTGCTTGTATTTACGACAGCGGTATTGATGCTCATGAAAGATGCGATTTCGAGCGTTCACGCTAAACTGTTTGGAGTCAATCAGGAGGATCTGCCATTAATCTATTTTGGATACCTGGGGTATTACAAAGTAGCGATTCTGGTGTTCAATTTAGTGCCGTATCTGGCACTAAAATTAATGGCTTGATTATTATTGCAAATTCAGCCTCGTAAGTTTTGGGGTAATGGAATGCGGATCACCGCTTAACCTGGCGCAGAAGATCTGGAGTTGTTTGATCGGCTGCGCAACTGAACCTGGAATTTCATATGACTCGAAAACTGCTATTGCTGATCCTGTTTCTACTGCTGTCCTGGGGCTTCTGGTCCAGTTCAGATTTTAAAACCATTTCCGCAGGCGTAGCCATTTTCCTGCTGGGCATGTTCGGCCTGGAAAAGGGATTCAAGGCCTTCAGTGGCGGAGTACTCGAAACCTTCCTGAAAAAAACAACCGACAAAACCTGGAAAAGCGTGAGCTTCGGGATCGTCTCCACGACTTTAATGCAGTCGAGTTCCCTGGTCTCGGTACTGACCATATCCTTCCTCAGCGCAGGTCTCATCGCGCTTGCACAGGGCATCGGTATCATATTCGGCGCCAACCTGGGTACCACCACCGGTGCCTGGCTGGTCGCAGGCCTGGGTCTGAAGGTGGATATTGCGGCTTATGCCATGCCCATGCTGGTATTCGGTGTCATTCTGATCTTCCAGAAAAGCAGTGTCCGGGTACAGGGCGCCGGGTGGGCGCTGGTAGGTCTCGGCTTCCTGTTTCTGGGAATTGCCTACATGAAAGACGGCTTCGAGGCAGTCGGCGGGCAAATCGATCTGTCACAGTTTGCAATACCAGGCTTTCGTGGACTGATGGTCTACACCGGTATCGGTATTGCGGCGACGGTGATCATGCAGTCCAGTCACGCCACCCTCATTCTGACGATTGCCGCATTGGCGGCGGGGCAAGTCACCTATGACAACGCGCTGGCGCTGGCGATTGGTTCCAATGTCGGCACGACCATTACTGCTGTGCTGGGTGCACTCAGCGCCAATGTGGCAGGTAAACGCCTGGCGGTTGCGCATCTGATCTTCAACCTGGTAACAGCCTCGCTGGCAATCCTGCTTCTCAAGCAGTTTGCCATCGCCGTTGACTGGTTGAGCGCTCTGGTGGGTATTGCTGATGGCGACTACACGCTGAAATTTGCTGTATTTCATACCCTGTTTAATCTCGTGGGTGTGACACTAATGCTGCCCATGATAGGTACGCTGGTTGTCTTTCTGGAAAAACTTTTGCACGAAAAAGTTGAGCCGGAGGATACAACCAGCGTGTTGTTTATCAGTGAATCGGCGCTTGAGTTCCCGGATACGGCGCTTGAGGTGATACACAAGGAAACTGTCCACCTGGCGTTTAATGCTTTCGAGATCCTGGCGCACGGTTTGAATCTCAATCGCAGTGATATTACCTCCAGTGATGATATCAATGCGGTTCTTGCGCGCTGCGACCAGACGTTTGACATAGATATAAGTGATCTGTATCGGCGCAAGGTCAAGCCGCTCTACAGCGCTATTATTGAATTTTCAACCCGCGCCGAGCAGCAGATGAGCAACGACCAGCTGGAGCGACTGAATCAGTTCAAGCGCGCTAACTGGCAGATCGTGAACACAATCAAGGCCATGAGGTCGATGCAGGGTAATGTAGACCGTTACATGTGTTCCGATAATGCCTACATCCGCAGCGAGTACAATGGTATCCGGTTGAATATTGCGTTGCTCTTGAGGACTCTGTTCAGGATTGAGGAAGAGGTTACTTCTGTCGCCAAACGTGAGCATCTTGAGCGTATGAAGGTCTCACTTGAAGAGCAGGATATTGTCAGTAACGGTGCACTGGATAAACTGATACGCGAGCAGCGTATCAGTTCAGATATGGCCACCTCACTGATGAACGATAGTGGCTTCGCTTACGATGTTCAGACGGGTCTTATTAGCGCCGCGGAGACTATTCTGGCTGGCGCGGTTCCGGCAGATCAGGAGTTGTCAGATGCCGATCTGGAGCGGGAGCTTACCCTTAAAAGGGATGAGATTCTCGACAGGCTCGGCAAGGAAGAATCTCGTATTGATGCCATTACTGGACGAGGCGATCCTGGCGGTCACTAGCCTGGTGATTCAGTAAGTTATTTACCCTGATTTTGAGGTCCGCGCGTAGTCAGGCGGGTGTAGCACGGTGATGTTGGGATAAGCGCGATTCAGAAGATGGTAGTATGCCGTTTAACATGATCCTTTAGGAAAAGGTGCGGCCCGTTCCACGCAGGAGAAATAATGTCCGACCATATTGATACCCTGGACGATCTGAACAGGCATCTTCCTCTAAAGGAAAAATTGATCAGTGCCCACAGGGCGATAAAAAAGACCTTGCCGTTTATCGTACGCGTGGCGGTCGCAATCTACGATCCTGAAACGCGTATCCTGAAAACGTTTATACATAGCAGTGAAAATGAAAGTCCGCTGGAAAACTACCAGGCATTGCTCGACGATTCACCGTCCCTGAAGAAAATTATCGATAAAGGTCTGCCTCGCGTCATTAATAATATGGTAACCATCGATGATGGTTCCAAGGAACATACCAGGCGTATTGGACGTGCCGGATATTCCGCCAGCTATACAATGCCAATATTTAATGATGGTGAATTTCTGGGGTTTATATTTTTTAACTCTCTCGAAGCAGACGTTTTTAACGAGAAGACGCTTAGCCAGGTAGACGTATTTGGGCACATAATTTCATTGATGATTATTAGGGAGCTTTCAACGATCAAGGCATTGGCGGCTGCACTCAAGACCACCGGCAAGATTGCCCATATTCGCGACCCGGAAACCGGGTCGCACCTCGATCGCATGTCTCGTTACAGTCGTTTGATTGCCAGTGCGTTGGCGGACAAGTACGGCCTTAAAGATGATTATATAGAACATATTTTCATGTTCTCTCCTTTACATGATATTGGCAAGATAGGCATCCCGGATGAAATTCTGATGAAGCCTGGCAGGCTCGATCAGGCAGAGATGGAGGTTATGAAATCTCACGCCGTTAAAGGAAGGGAAATTGTTGATGAAATACTCAATAATTTTGGGCTGGACGGTATCGAGTACGTCGATGTTTTGAGAAATATTGCCGCGTATCATCACGAGGCAATCAACGGTACCGGCTATCCTTCAGGAAAATCAGGTCAGGACATCCCCCTGGAAGCGCGCATAATCGCCGTAGCAGATGTTTTCGACGCACTTACCAGTCAACGGCCTTATAAGGAAGCGTGGACAAATGAATCGGCGTTTGAATGGCTAAAACAGTTGGCAGGCGAGAAACTTGATCTGGATTGTGTCAATGCCCTGCTCGACAACATTGAAGAAGTTGAGAAGATACAGCAACGCTTCAAGGAGAACTATTTCGGCTGAAAGGCCGGGGATTCAGTCAGGAAAAGACATAACCCATCAATGAGTTTAGCGGTCTTTCAGGGATGGCCTGGAAGGTGAGAGGGTAAATTCAAGTAGTGGATTGACTGTTGTTTTCTTGTGTAACTATGCGGTTACTGGAAGTCAGCCCGGGCTGTTCCCCGAGATAGCAGCGCGTAGCCCCTTGAGTTTCCCGGGATATGTATCCGGGTCCCCGTAATCGGCATAAGCCCTGACACGTGAATGCGGGTCACGCATCTCCCGGGCATGCTTGATTGGGCACCAGAACTGCTCGGTACGTGAAGCAATTTCACGTGTGTATGCAATCAGACCATTTGCATAGCCACAGAACATGCAATTCATCTTCTCGATAATATTGAGGTATGCAAGGTAGTGGCGGTCAATGGCGATGAAATCCGAGCGTGGCACGCGTGGAATTCCGTAGGCACGGAAACATACCTGTTGATAAAGAGTGATCGCGACATCGAGCAGGATGAACGGCACGATCAGGCTGTAGATCACCGGGGCTGTAAGTACGTGTCGTAGCCGCGCTTCACGGAAATAGCGCCACAGCCCGGTGCGACGGCTGCGCTGTAGTTTGCGCATGCCTTCTTCAAATCGAATTCTTCCTTTCTCCAGTGAATAGTGGAACAGGTCACGTTTTTCTTTCAGGGCCCGTTCGAGCTCAATATCCAGTTCGGCCTGCAGGCTATGAAGTTGCTGCAGAATTGCGTCCAGCTTTGTCTGATTCATACCGTTTTCCTTAGCCTGCTCACTTAACCAATGAGATAGATCAACCCTGCTGTCACCAATGCTACCGCCAGACTCTGCAGACCGCTCCAGAGCCAAAAGGTACCACCAACTCGACCGAGAAAGACGCCAAGGAGGAAGATGATCACCAGTGCAACAGCCATCGCCGCTGGTAGCGGTCCTGGCGCCAGTACCACACCACCGCGGGCGAGCCACAACGGTACGAGAATGATGAGGGCAAAAAGCAGCGGGGCGATGCCGTTGACCAGGGCAACCAGCCAGGGGATCCATGCCGCTGCTCGAGCGTGGTGGCTCTCATCCAGGGTGGTTACCATCGCCTTTTCGAGTTCGGCCAGAGTCCGGCGCCGCTCCGCCGCCTCACTGATGTAAGCGCTGGATACCCCGCTCATGCCAAGGGCCAGTGCCGCAGCGAGGCAGGTTGTGATTACCACTGCAAGATCGGCGTGACCGCTAACATGGAACCCCATAATCATTCCGAGCATTGTCAATGCGCCATCAAAGCCGTTGACGACAAAGTAGCGACGCATGATTTCCCCGGAGTCGGAGACCTCCAGCAGGGTTTTTATCTGTGTCAACGCCATTGCTACCGCCGACTATACTTTATGCCATTGAAATATCATTTACCGACGACGGAAACTTCGTCGATACTGTGCAGAGATGCCCCGCTTTCGCTGATCGCGCTGCTGATGCGCTCAAAATCAAGTCCATCCCCCTCGATCGCGACCAGCAGTGTCTCGGTCTTGTCATCTACCTCTATAACCCTGATTTCAACCCTGTAGCCATCGCCTAACGCAGCAATGGCATTGGCAAATTCGAGGGCATTGGGCTGGTGCGGTTTGAGTACATCGAGAACGAGGCGTTGGACACTGGCCATGAAATTTCCTTAACCTGGATGGTGAAGACCCTAGTGTCGCCCAGCGCTCAGCAGCTGGCAAGCAGCCTGAAAAAGTCTCCCTGGGTAAGTATAGAAGTCCGAAAAGGGTGTATCCTCGGAGTACAGGAAGCGCCCGGTGGAGACTCAAATGCATCTCTTGGCGAAATGGCTGCTTATCTCTTGCATGTGCTGTGCGGCACTCCCGGCGACAGCCAAGGGGGTGGCTGTATTGTTGGACATCGATGGTGCGATCAGTCCCGCCACCAGCGACTTCGTCGAGCGCGGTATAGCCAGAGCAGAAACAACAGGCGCGACACTGCTTGTGCTGCGTATCAATACGCCTGGAGGGCTGGATTCCTCCATGCGCAGCATTGTGCAGGCAGTCCTTGGCTCATCGATCCCCATCGTAAGTTACGTCGCACCCAGCGGCGCACGCGCAGCCAGCGCCGGGACGTATATTCTTTACGCCAGTCATATTGCAGCCATGGCGCCGGGCACCAATATTGGCGCGGCAACGCCGGTGCAGATAGGCGGGCAGGGCGGGTTACCGACTCCCGGAGCTCCCCGGTCCGGGGAAGACGGAAATGAGGAAAACACCCCTGCCGATAACGATGATGCTATGCAAAAGAAGCTGGTCAATGACGCCGCCGCCTATCTGCGTTCGCTCGCCCAGTTACGCGATAGAAACGAAGTATGGGCTGGAAAAGCTGTGCGCGAAGGCGCCAGCCTGGCCGCTGAAGAGGCACTTGCAGAGGGCGTCATAGATCTGCTGGCGCGTGACATGGACGATCTGTTAACGCAGCTTGACGGTTACACAGTCACACTCAAAAACAGCGAGACCGTTCTGAATACGGGGAATATATCCGTAACGCTCGTTGAACCTGATTGGCGGACCCGGCTACTATCGGTTATTGCTGATCCCAATATAGCCTACATATTGATTCTGATCGGGATCTACGGACTCATTTTCGAGTTCTATAATCCCGGTTTCGTACTGCCGGGCGTTGTTGGTGCTATCTGCCTGTTGCTGGCCCTGTTCGCATTGCAGTTGCTTCCGGTGAATTACGCTGGTCTGGGGCTGTTGATTCTGGGCGTCATCTTTATGGTTTCCGAAGCTTTTGTGCCGAGTTTCGGTGCCCTCGGTATAGGCGGGCTGATCGCGTTTGTGATTGGATCCATCATCCTGATCGACACTGACGTACCCGGCTACGGTGTCTCTCTGCCATTGATTCTTACCTTCAGCGCCATCAGTGGTGTTTTCTTTGTTGGCGTGGTCGGCATGGCTATCAGGGCCAGAGAGCGGCCGGTGGTCAGCGGCCAGGAAGAATTGATAGATGCTACGGGAACTGTTTCCCAGGACTTTGCGGAGGAGGGGCGTATCCAAATCCACGGTGAATCCTGGCTGGCCAGAACCCATACTCCGCTGAAGCGTGGCCAGGATGTCCGGGTCACCCGGATTGACGGGCTTACGCTGCACGTGGAACCAAAAAAGGAGGACTGATCATGCCCTTAGTTTCTGCTACCGTTATTGCGCTGGTTGTCGCGCTGTTGGTCTGGACGTTCCGGATTCTGCGCGAATACGAGCGCGGTGTTGTCTTTATGCTCGGCCGGTTCTGGAAGGTTAAAGGGCCGGGGCTGGTCATCGTTGTGCCGCTGGTGCAACAGATGGTTCGGGTGGATCTCCGCACCATTGTGATGGATGTTCCCAGTCAGGATGTGATATCGCGTGACAATGTATCGGTGAAGGTGAACGCGGTAATCTATTTCCGTGTCATCGATGCCGAGCGCGCTATTATCCAGGTCGAAGACTATCTCGCTGCCACCAGCCAGCTGGCCCAGACCACGCTGCGCTCGGTGCTGGGTCAGCACGAACTGGATGACATGCTCGCTGAACGCGACAAGTTGAATAAGGATATCCAGCAACTGCTGGACGAAGAGACTGATACCTGGGGCATAAAAGTATCCAACGTCGAAATCAAACACGTTGATATTGATGAAAGCATGATTCGGGCGATCGCCAGGCAGGCTGAAGCAGAACGCGAACGGCGCGCCAAGATCATTCATGCGGAAGGCGAACTTCAGGCGTCAGAGAAACTGCTGCAGGCCTCCGAAGTATTGTCGAAAAACCCGGCTTCTTTCCAGCTGCGTTATCTGCAGACGCTGACGGAAATCGCGGGTGAGAAAAATTCGACAGTGGTATTCCCGCTACCCATGGACTTGATCAGGCCGCTGCTTGACATGATTGAGAAGCGGCGGGAATGAATGTGTTAGCAAATTGCTTTCATTTTCGGCAAGTCCGGGTTCACGGGATATGTTCTACAGGCTGATGGCGGATGCCATTGTTGTATTGCACCTGGCGTACGTGATTTTTGTCGTGGCTGGCGGACTGCTGGTATTCAGGTGGCGCCGGGTTGCGTTGTTGCATTTGCCGGCAGTGGTTTGGGCTGTGCTGCTGGAATTCCGTGGCTGGCTGTGTCCACTGACCCCGCTGGAGCTAAAGCTTCGAGCTTCCGGGGGGCAGGCAGGTTACGGCGGTGGTTTTATAGAGCATTACATACTGCCCGTTCTGTATCCGGCTGAACTCGACAAAGTGATGCAAATTGGGATCGGAAGTCTGGTCATTGCGGTTAATATTGCGGTGTATGGCTGGCTACTGTGGAGAATAAAAAATCCTCGGTTGAGTGGGTAATTATCGGAATAAAGTAGATAAAAACCATTAAAATCATATATATACGACGGCGTCCTCTTAGTTCTCCCCAGTTATCCGGCCTATGTGCGCTGAATTCCTCTTCCTGATTCGCTAAGATGGTCTTCCCGTTTCACGCGGGGCTCATCGGTCGAGTTGGGACAGGTTCAAAAGAAGCGGGGGAGAGATTTATGGATTTTGCACACGTCCTGGGCATGAACAAGGTGTCGGAGAGCCCGGAGGAAGAGCGCGCAAAGCTGCAGCTCTATATCAACCTCAAGCTTGCATCATCAGGACAACCTACCTGTGTATCGGACGAAGCTGCTGACTTTTTCGGTATTTCAAGCGATCTGCTCAAGAGCTACCGGGAAAAAAACCGCCTGCTGGTGGACTATCACTGCTGGGTGGATCAACGGATACAGGATTTTCTGATTCGCTATTTTGGCGATCTCGATCTCGACAAAATTCCGACTCTTCTGACCCAGTCACTGATTCTTGACCGGCACGGTGTTGCCCGTGAGCTTTCACTGCCGATGGGCGAAGACGAGTTTCATTCAGATATTGTTTCAAGCTATCGCGTAAAGCAGGGCGTGCTGCACAATCCGGCCAGTGACAGGCGCACCACTAAGGGTTCATTCCATATCGCCGAAGGCGGTCTGCCGATACCCGGTGACAAGAAGGCTGTTCCAAAACTCGCTTTCGCGCGCATGCTAGAACATGCGCTCAATCCGCCGCAGGAGCTGCTCACGATCCCTTTTACCTCGAGATTGCCGAAGCCGGCACGCATGTTTGCATCACTTCTGTTACGGCCCATCGTGTGTCCCGAAATACCCGGCAAGGATGTGGAAAAATCCATGGAGATCCGTTTTTTTGCGCCCGGTAACCTGGTGAGCAATCTGGATTTCGTGGAGAGTATTTTCGGCAACGGCGGTAACCCGTTTATTGCCGAGTTTGATGCCGCGCTGGACGTCGACCACTGGACCGGTCATACCGGTTGCGTCATTCTTGCACCGCATCTGGTACGGCTCACCAAGAAAGAACTCGGCTTGCCACACTGGGACGATGCCAATGAACGGCAGCTTGCAGAGGGTATGTGCTGGAAGCAGGAGGACGAACTCTATAATGATGGCGAAGCCTTCAAGGTAACCGCTCGCGATGAGTCAGGCGTTATCGTTACCCTGCTGGCAGATAACTATTTCGGTTACTGCAAAAAAGAAGTTAAAACCCAGATCAGTTTCTCTGCAAACCTGTTCGGGTTGGCCGAGGAAGAGCACTCAGGTGGTGCGCTGGCATTCCCGCGCCGCAACCACGGTGAAGAGTATGGTGTCGACAGTCGTACTCATAAACCGGGTTATTCCTTTGCGGACACGGCAGAGCGTTACGGCGATATAATGGATCTGCAGCCGGAAGGTTACGGCATAGACAGGACGTATCCTGATATTATCTATGTTCCACAGCGGGTGCGCATGGATCTTAACGCGCAGACCATTACCTGGCAGAAAGACGACGAGCAGCAGACCATTCGACTGTGCCCTGGAAAAACCTATATCCAGCCCAGCGGCTATAAAATAGAAATGACGAAGCACCCGGGCGCGCCTTCCTGGCGACTGGTAGGCATGAACCCGGAAGGTACTTTTTGCCACAAACCATCGACGGTATCCGGTGGTGGCAAGTCGGAGATCTCCAAGTCCCTTAACGACGCAGTTATCTATCGACCGCTTTTCGTAGATGATCTGCAAAAGGATCTCGACCAGGTGGAGGCAATCTATGAGCAGGATTACACGAAGCGCTTCAAGCCAGGCTTCGAGGAAGAAGACCGCGACCCGACACGCCAGCCGCTGAGTCCCGAGCGAAGCCTGGGTTCGGTAATCAAGTTGCTAACGCCGTCCTCGACCTATACGGACGAATACAATGCCTGGCTGGCTTCTATCTCGCCACGTATCCTGGCGCTCGCATTTCTGATCAAGCGTTTTTATCGCATCGAGTGGGGCGATCGGTGGCAGGATCACCTGTCAGTAGATGAAGTGGACGGCGCACCGGCGCACGAACTGAAACTGGATAACAGGAACATAGTCGCTTCGTATTTGCGTGTCGGTTTCGACCGGCAGGGCAAGTGGCGTACCTTCAAGCTGCGCCAGGACTATATCTCAACCGAAAAGATACAGATGGAGGACGATATCAGTGCTTCAGTTGTTGTGCCTTCGAAATGCATCGCCGGTTGCGCGCCAAGCCACAAGCGTGGCCAAAGTATCAAGCTGGTAAAAAACTGCGAGTACCGGCTGTTTCAACGCCCCGATGATGCCATTATTCCCGGTTTCGACAAGCAGACAGAGAAGGACATGTCGGAACCTGACAACTTCTTCGCTAACTATGAGCCAATTTCAGGCGAAACGCTTAAACGTCTGGTTGAGGATGTGCATACCTTCCACCGGTTTACGCCACCCATGCAGGCACTTCTCAAATCGGCCAATGATGACGGAAGCAGTTTCGTGGTCTCTTCTGCACATCCACGGCTGGTCGATGGCGCACCGTCGAAGAACCCGCGTTATCTGCAAGTCCGGCCCGACCTTGTAAATCCGGCGCGTAAGTATGTCGCGGAGATAAGTGCGCGCTTTAATCGTAAGCTGCCGCTGGATGCAAAGATCTGCCATCCTGTCGATGCTGTGCTGGCTGGCCGGCGTAACAATCCACCGGAGCCCGGAATACGTTCGCTGGCGGTGTATAACCCCATCCATTACCAGGAGCTGCCTGAACTGTTCATGGATTTTATCTGCAGTCTGACCGGAAAATCACCGTCCACCACCGGTGCCGGCAGTGAAGGCGCGCTAACCAAAGGGCCTTTCAATGCCCTGCGAACCACAGCAGATCTTAACAACGCGCTGGTGTCATTTATTCTCACCGGCTATGCGGGCTTTTCCAGCTCTGCCGGTTATGTCGGTCCTTATGTGCGGGTCGATCATGATATAAGCTTGCTGGTACCCGAGATATGGGCGCGTATTGAACCGGAAGAGCGCGAGCCTCAATACCTGATAGAGCATGGTTACCTGGAACCCCTGGAAGATTTTTACTACAAGGGTAAACAGATCCTTGCCAGTCGCCTGGGTTATCGCATTACCGAACACTTTGTGCATGGATTTTTCGGCAAGATCTTCGATAAACCGAATGCCGTATTCACCGAAGATATACTCAGGCCTGAACTCCAGGGGCTGGACGTCTTTGTCGATGGCATTAACAATATTGTGGAGGCACAACAACGTGTCGCGCAGCGATATCTGGATGACGGTAGTATCGAGGATGCCTGCCCACCCTTGCAGGCGCTGCTGCATATCATGGCGACAGGGGAGTACCAGGGGGTGGACGTACATCACCCACAGATACGCGCCATGTTTACTCGTGAGCAATTGCTTGAGTCCGACTGGTATCGTGAAAGATTGCAGCTAAAGCAGTTGCGTGATATCGAGTTATGGAATCGCCACTGCAGCAGTCTGGAACAGTTCCTCGATGATGTCGATTACGCGGATGAAGCGGAACGCCTGGGTATCAGTCAACGCCTGGGCAAGGCCAAGGAAAAGCTCAGGCAAGTCCAGAGTGAGGACTATCTCAAGGGGCTGGTTGGGACGCTGGGTGCCGATCCACTGCAACCCGCTGCGTGCATGGCGGATAATCAGCTGGTCAGCTGGAGCAAGGCGAAGCTTTCGCTCTTCAAGGAGGGTGGTGTAGTACCCGAAATGGATCCGGCACACTCTCACAAGGTGCCTTCGCTGCTGCAGAGATTCAAGGACAGGTTTAGAAAGAGCCGCTTGCAGTAGTTCGTTATAAACTGTCTTTTACAGGCGCGCTTCTGGTAGTCATTGGAATCGGTGGCGTTATTTTTCCGTAGAATGGGACGGTATTGAAACACCCCGGCAGTTCCGCTGCGCTGCAGAAAATCGGGCACTCGTATATTCTGTACTGTCTATGAAGGAAAGAATTGTCAAAATACTGGAGGAGCGCCTTGGACACAGGTATGCCAGGCAGCGTCTTGGTGTCGAGAATGATCATCATGCACGTGTTTTTGGTGGCGGGCTGAACTTCTTCCATATCGAGAACTGGTACTCCTTCCATTCACTGATTCGCAACACTCTGAAATTTACCGGTCTCTACTGGCGCGGACTCAAGAACAGCGAGCGCATCCGGATCACGCGCAACAGTGTCAGGCTCCCCGGGCTTCCAGCCGGGTTTGATGGCTTAACACTGCTCCACATCAGTGATATGCATGTAGATATGAATAGCGGTGCCATGCTCCGACTTATCGAGTTGTTACAGGAAATCGACTATGATATCTGCGTCCTTACCGGCGATTATCGTGGTGCGACCTTCGGCTCATTCAGGGAAACCCTGGCTGGTCTTGCGCAAGTGCGCGCACATCTGAAGGAACCGGTTTACGGTGTTTTGGGTAACCATGACTCCATTCAGATGGTCCCCGCCATGGAAGACATGGGGATACGTATGTTGCTCAACGAATCCGTGATCATCGAACATGGTAATGAGCACTTTCACCTTGTCGGTATAGATGATGCACACTACTTCCGGGTGGATAATATCGAAAAAGCGACCGCAGAAGTGCCTCATGATGAATGCTCGGTTTTGTTATCACATACCCCTGAGATCTACCGTCTGGCAGCGAATGCTGACTTCGATCTGATGTTGAGCGGACACACTCATGGCGGTCAGATATGCCTGCCCGGAGGTATTCCTATCACCATCGACTCCAAACTTCCCAGGAATATGGCATCAGGACCCTGGAGCTACAAAAATATGGCGGGTTACACATCGGTAGGGGTTGGATCGTCCATTGTGCCGGTACGCTTCAACTGCCTGCCGGAAATAACACTGCATCATCTTCAGTCAACAGAATAGGTATAGGCACGTTAATACGGATGTTTGCGGATATTCAGCTTATGAAATACAGGTGACAGCACCACGCTGCTGATAAAAAAGATTAAAACAACAGCCAGAATATCCTTAACACCAAGGTCCAGCATCTGTTGGCAGGCTAGCAGCGGGAACAACGATTCGGGAATCTGATCAAGCCCCACCGCTCTGCTGCTGGCGGGCATTTTAAACCTCCGCTTTATGAAGCTGGAAAACAGGTCGCCGGCCATGGATGCACTTCCCACCACGAACCCGATTTTCCATCCGAGTCCCATTAGCGATGCTCCAAGGGTGGTGATCACAATCGAGAATACCAGTCCGCGTATTGTTTTGGAGCTACCAAACAACGGTTGCCCATCGAAAAGCCGGACTCCAGCATCGATTGGCCAGGCAAACCGGTCTTCAAGTATGATTGTCATAATGACTGGCGCACCATTCGATAGTGCCAACAGAATGAGTAGTTCGAGAATCAGCATATCCAGCCCATCCGGTATTTTTACGGTTGCGTAATTCAGTAACACCAAACCTTCTTGATGCAAGCATAGATTATTTCTGATACAAGATGTTCAGATTCTCTTTCTTGTCGCATGGTTATTTGGCGTTGAATGTCCTGTATTGATCAGTAGCGGATATACCAAATCCCGACTACTTCAGATGATCATGCTCCGGAATAGGTATGCGATATGGAAGGTTTGAGGAACTTATTGTCACCGGGCATATCGAATCAGTTGCTGTGAGGAACAGTGACTGAACCCGGTTGAGCCCATGGCCTTCTCTAATCAACTTTTGTCAATAGCTCTGGCACTCTGCACTCTCTGTATCGCGCCGCTGGTTACCCATGCTGCCCCGTTTGTGGTGCAGGCAAAAAGTGGTCAGGAGAAAGCTGCGGTACTGGAGCTTTATACCTCGGAAGGTTGTAGCAGTTGCCCACCGGCAGATCAGTTTCTCAGTCGGCTTGGCGATTCAGGCTGGTATCCACGGCAGGTAGTTCCATTGAGTTTTCATGTTACCTACTGGGACTATATCGGCTGGAGCGATGTGTACGCACAGGAAGCGTTCGAAACACGACAGCGTGATATTGCAGCACGTCAACGCAGCCGCAGTGTATATACTCCTCAACTGGTGATGGATGGGGAGGATGTTCGTGGTTTTGGCCGCTTTGGTCGGCAGCTTCGCATTATCAATCAGCGTCTGCCGGAGGCAAACATTGGTTTGCAGGTGCGCTCGGTTGATGGAAAGACACTGCAACTGGATCTGGACGTAGTTGTGGGGGATGCAAAGCAGAGGGCCGGTTCGGCACTGTATATAGCATTTTATGAAAACGGTTTGAGCAGTCAGGTGAATGCGGGAGAGAATAGCGGGAAAACGCTGGCGCACGATTACGTGGTCCGGGAGTTTATCGGACCACTTGATCTACCGTTAAATAAAGCAGACAGTCACCACACGTTATCGATTGATGTACCAAATGGGGTGAATCTTGGTAAAGCCGGTGTTGCAGCATTTGTGCAAAACACCGGTGATGGTAGCGTGCTGCAGGCATTGGCTGCTCCGCTCGTCAGTTCTTCGGAGATGCCTTGAATACGGGCTGTCCCGACGCATTTTTTAACTCCAGCAAGCCCTGAACAGATTCGGCGCGGGTGATTTCATCCAGGGCCTCGACGAATCGTTGTTCCTGTTCCATTAGTGCGTCCGGGCACATTTTTCGGGTGATGGCGACTTTGCTGATCGACAGAGAACTTCCATTAAGTACGTAGGTGCCGGTAAATGCGTTGCAGCTGGCATTTCCGGAAACCTTGTCCATATTGTCAAATTCCATGAATGCCGGACTGTAGTCGATGACAGGCTTGCCCGATATGTACTCGATAACCCATGCGCCGCCGAGTTCTGCTTGTGGTCCTGTGTCGTACATGGCGCAACCGGATAAGGTTGCGCAGCCAAGTATTGCCTGAATGGCTTTCATGTTTGGCTCCTGTTTACTGTTCGTTAATTAGGGTACTAGCCAGGTTGTCCATCTACCCTGGGAGTGGTCAGCATGGGGATATAGGTAACGACGAACAGGGCAAAGGCAGCAATCCACAATATCTGCGACAGGCCAATCCACTGGGTATAGCGGGCAACATCTACCAGGGGTAGCAGTACGCGTACCAGGGCAGCGGCAACCAGAAGAAAAAGCGCAATTGCTGCCGCCCTGGGAGGCGATTGCACATTGCGCCCTGTGTGTCCGAGAATAACGCGAGACATCATGCTTAGCGTCATTAAACCGATGCCGCCAATGGCGAATGCGTGGAGAGCCACAGAAACCGGTACATTACCATAGACACTGAATACGAAGAGAAGAAACCCGAGGTCGATAAATATCAGTGAGATATACAGGCTCCAAAGCAGAGGCGCTTTCCAGATTCCAGCTGTGTGCCAACCGATAAGCCGGATGGTGTGGATAATGAAAAGGCCGGTTGCAAACCATGCAGACAGGTGCGGTGTGTTAAGAAAAATATCGCTGATGAAGAAACCCAGGAACAACACAACGCTGGTGATATCCAGCCATTTGGAATTAAACAGGGTAACAGGGTAGCCGACACCGCGTTCAATGAAAAACGGTACCACGCGCCGTGCCATGGTCAGTATCAGACCAATGATCAGGTACAGGCCACCATAGAGGCCCCAGTGAATGCCCTGTTCCAGTTCCCCGATGGCGCCAAGATAAAACAGCACGTTGCCCACGGCCAGTAAGAGTAATTTTGAAAGTATGGCCAGTTGTTGCCACTGCTTTGCCTGTATGCAGGGTAAGCTTACTGATACCAGAAGCATCAGCATAAAGGCTATATCAAGTATCCCGGCGACCTCGATATGCGCCGTTATTGAGAATGCAATTCGCGCCAGCATCCACAAGCTCAGGAGTATCAGCAGTCCAGTGCCGTGCAGCGTTTGAATGCCTGTCCAGTTGCGGACTGCTGTGAGGAGAAAACCGGCAATTACGGCCATGCTGTAGCCATAAATCATTTCGTGTATATGCCACTCGATGATAGATACACTTTTCAGTGGCAGCGGCACGCTGAACAGGAAAACGGCCATCCACAGACCGATACTGAGTACGGCGTAGAGGCCGGCGCCGATAAAAAAAGGCCTGAAACCCAGGCTGAGTATTGTCATTGTAAATTCACCGGTTCTTCAGTGTATGTTGTCAGATTCTTCCGGCTTTCGGAGTAAATGTTTCAGCCAGGCAAGGTGGTTAAAGGTTTTTATCCCGGAGATGCGGGTTTGTGGCGGGTGCATCAGTCCTCAAGTGACTCTACCAGCTGAATGATATCTTTTATCGAGGGCGCGGAAATCTTTTCGATGCAGCAAGCGTTGGCCTGCACTGCATGGGCACGGACCAGCGTGGCGACATCTTCAAGTGTCAGGGTGCAGCTGGACGGCTCTGGTATGGCATAGCCATTTACTTGAGTCGTCAGGGAGTACAGGCTGCCTGAAGAATCAATCAGCGCGTCGCTGCTTCGATAGCGGAAATGATGGTGCTCGGAATTCTGCTCCCATGCCGTCTGGTCGCGAATAAAGGTGAGCTCGGCATCGCCGTCTATTTTTATAATGGCCGGCCAGCTGACAGGGTACGGTAGCACGGCAGTACTCAATTATCGACTATGCTGAGTTGCTCGGTATTTTTTACCGCTACATGGTGGACAGTGCCAGCATCGCGCTTTTTCGGTACCAGTATGGTATCGCTGGCCGGTCTGTCATTATCCTGTTCCGGGTAATCCAGTGTGTAGTGCAATCCGCGGCTTTCCTTGCGCATTTGTGCCGAGCGGATAATCAGTTCAGCCACCTGCACCAGGTTGCGCAGTTCCAGCAGATCACTGGTGACTCGGAAATTTCCATAGTAGTCCTGTATTTCCTGTTGCAACAGTTCCACTCGCCGGCGCGCACGTTCCATGCGCTTGTCGGTACGCACGATACCGACATAGTCCCACATGAAACGCCTCAGTTCGTCCCAGTTGTGGCTGACAACCACTTCCTCGTCTGAATCAGTGACCTGTGATTCGTCCCATTCGGGGAGTTCCGGCGGCAGACTGGTGGTATCCAGTTTGCTGCTGATATCGGCTGCTGCCGATGTGGCGAAGACCAGGCATTCCAGTAGCGAGTTGCTGGCCATGCGGTTGGCGCCGTGCAGGCCGGTGCAGGCGGACTCACCAACCACGTACAGGTTGTTTACATCAGTGTGTCCCTTCAGGTCGGTAGGGACGCCGCCGCAAGTGTAGTGGGCAGCCGGTACCACCGGTATTGCTTCCCGTGTCAGGTCAAAGCCCAGGTCGAGACAGCGTCGGTAGATGGTAGGAAAGTGCTTCTGGATGAAGTCAGCCGACTTGTGGGAGATGTCCAGCAGTACATGGTCGTAGCCGTGGCGTTTCATTTCGTTGTCAATGGCGCGGGCAACGATATCCCTTGGTGCCAGTTCGCCACGCGGGTCATAACGCTGCATGAACGGTTTGCCGCTGGGCAGCAATAATTTCCCGCCTTCACCGCGTACTGCTTCGGTGATAAGAAATGACTTGGCGCGCGGGTGATACAGACAGGTTGGGTGGAACTGGTTGAATTCCATGTTTGCCACCCGGCAGCCAGCACGCCAGGCCATGGCGATGCCATCACCGGTACTGGTGTCCGGGTTACTTGTATATAGATATACCTTGCTGGCTCCGCCAGTGGCAAGCACGGTAAATTTTGCACGGAAGACTTCTATCTTGCCTTTGCCCCGGTCCAGCACGTAGGCACCCAGGCAGTGGTTGTCCTTGCGACCAATCCGGTCCGCCGTGATCAGATCAACAGCGAGGTGTTGTTCCAGCAGGTCGATATTGGGCCGCGCACGAACGGCTTCTACCAGGCTGGTTTCAACAGCCTGGCCGGTGCTGTCAGCTGCGTGGATAACACGGCGGTGCTGGTGGCCGCCTTCACGAGTCAAATGGAATTCGTCCTCGTGTTTTTCATCTTCGCGCCGGGTGAAGGAGACGCCAAGGTCAATCAGCCACTGTACCGCTTCCGGCCCGTGTTCGACGGTATGGCGCACCGCTTCAGGGTTGCACAGACCGGCACCGGCACCCATGGTGTCGCTGATATGGGAATCCAGCGAGTCCTTGTGGTCGATTACCGCCGAGATGCCTCCCTGGGCATACCAGGTATTGCCTTCCTTGACCGGCCCCTTGGAAAGCACCGCGACACGTGCGCGTTTTGGCAAGCGTAGCGCCAGGCTCAGGCCGGCGGCGCCACTGCCGATAATCAGCACGTCGTACTGGTGTTGGGTATGCATTGCTTGTGGCCAGCTCCCGGAATCGGGTATGGTTCACCCGGTTAACACATTCAGATATAGGGCTTTGTCTATAAACTTTACCCCAATTGGCGCAAGCTGGCGAACTTACCGGGCAGTTATCGGTCTACTGGAAGCATGCAAGCTGTCCAGGAAATCGAAAGGGTAGCCCGGATGGGCGAGCGTAATCTTGACCAGGAACTGGTCGAGCGGGTGCAGCGTGGCGAAAAGGCCGCATTTGATATCCTCGTGCGCAAGTACGAGCACAAGCTGGCCAATGTTATCGGCCGCTATATTCGTGACCCCAGCGAGGTTCTGGATGTGTCTCAGGAGGCCTTCATCAAGGCTTACCGCGCACTGCCGAATTTTCGTGGTGACAGCGCGTTTTATACCTGGATTTACCGGATTGCTATCAACACGGCCAAGAATCACCTGGTGGCTGCCGGCCGGCGCCCGCCACGGGATGATATTGAAGCCCATGAAGCGGAACAATTCGAGTCGGCATCGGGTCTCAAAGAGTATGCCACGCCAGAGCGCCAGGCACTGGAGAAGGAACTGGCGGGCACTATTCAGGATGCCATTGACGAGTTGCCCGAGGAGTTGCGTGTGGCCATCGTTCTGCGCGAACTGGAAGGGTTGAGTTACGAGGAGATTGCCTCTGCCATGGATTGCCCCATTGGCACAGTGCGCTCCAGGATATTCAGGGCCAGAGATGCCATTGAAAAGCGGATTCGCCCCCTGATTGATGAAACGGATACGTGAGTATATAGCCATGAGTGATGAAATCCGTGAACAGCTGTCGGCTCTCGCCGACGACGAACTGAATGATGTCGAGCAGCCGCTGTTACTAGGGCGCCTGCAGCGCGATGCTGAGTTGCGAGCCTGTCTTGGACGTTACCAGTTAATCGGCGAAGTGATGCGGGGTACGGGGGCCACGGCAACACTCGGTATTGCTGGTCGCGTGCAGCAGGCGCTTGCTGGCGACATGCCAGTGAGTGCCAGGGCAACAGAGCAAATGGCTTTATGGAAACCTGTCGCCGGTCTCGCGGTGGCAGCATCGGTTGCGTTGGTCGCTGTGCTGACAGTGACCTCGGTGAATGAAAATCCAGCAAACAATGTACCTGCACTGGCGACAGCCGATCTGGCACCCGGCCCGGCAGTTACCCAGGTAAGCGATATAAGTGACGACCCACGCTGGGACAGGCTGGATCCGAGTATCGACAAGCGCCTGTCCGGTTATCTCGTCAACCACAACGAGTACGCTGCAAGCCGTGGTGTTCAGGGTGTTATGCCTTACGTCCGTATAGTCGGCCACGATACCAGTGAGTGATGATCGGTAAAGCGCTTCAAGGTCTACTGACGGTAGTATTGCTGGCATTCCATGCCCCGACCCGGGCGGAAGCTGAAGTCCAGCAGTGGCTGGAGCGCATGTCGATAGCGGCACGCTCGCTCAATTACATCGGTACCTTTGTTTACCAGCATGGGGGTCAGCTTGAAGCCATGCAGATTATCCATGCCATGGACGAAGCCGGTGAGCGTGAGCGCCTGATGTCATTGACCGGTCCAAAACGCGAAGTCATACGGGATAATCAAATTGTTACCTGTATTCTCGGTGACCGGCAAGCCGTCCATGTCAACAAGAGTCGCCCGCGCACACCTTTTCCGGTTAGCTTTCCCACCGAACTGATGGAACTTGAAAAACATTACACATTCAAAGTTCATGGCGAGGACCGCGTGGCGGGCCACGACTGCCGGGTAGTCGCTGTCAACCCGCGTGACCGCATGCGTTACGGCCGTCGGCTTTGTGTGCATGAAACCAGTCACCTGTTACTGCGTTCTGAATTGACAGATTCCGGGGGCAAGCCCATCGAGCAGGTGATGTTCACCGATGTGAAATTCCCTGAACATATCGATGAAGCTGCCTTGTTACCCGACTTCAGCAGCGCTGACTTTACCTGGAAGCAGGAGCCCGAGCAGTCGCCTGAACCCGGCGATGTCAAGGATGATTCGCGCTGGAAAGTGTTCCAGGTACCAGATGGCTTCATGCTCACGGACCACAGTTGGCATCAGTTGACGGCTGATGACCCTGGTGTTGAGCACTGGGTATACAGTGATGGACTCGCCAGTGTTTCGGTGTACATAGAAGAAGCGCATAACGAGGAAAAATATGCCGGTGTTAGTCACCGCGGTGCGCTGAATGCCTATGGAACAATGGTTGACGGCCACTATGTCACCGTTGTCGGTGAAGTTCCGCGCGAGACTGTGGAAATGATCGGCCAGTCGGTACGGATCAAGTAAAGCCATGCTGGAAGAAACTGCCCGGGTAGTGCGCGTTGAAGACGGCGAAGTCTGGGTTGAAACGCAACGGCGGTCGACCTGTTCAAGCTGTGCGGTTGAAAAGGGCTGTGGTACCGCGACCCTCGCAAAAGTATTAGGTCAGCGCCGTACACTGGTGCGGGTACTCAGTGATCTGCCCCTGGTAGTTGGTGATCAGGTAGTCATCGGAATTCGTGAGCAGGCGCTGGTGCGTGGCTCGCTGGCGGTGTATGCCGTGCCTTTGTTACTGTTGCTTGCTGGCGCTATTATCGGTGAACTGGGTGCGGGGCAGGGAATATGGGCCAGTGCCGAAGCGGCCAGTCTGCTGCTGGGAGTGAGCGGGCTGGTGGCCGGGTTGTTGTGGTTGAGGTATTTTAGCCGCCGGATTCATGATGACGCATACTATCAACCGGTGGTATTACGTCGTGCTGCCGACCCCATTATAAATTACGTAGCAATACCCTGAACAGGAGTAGGTATGACCATATTTAGAAGCAAGGGATGGATGATTGCACTGCTGACGCTGATAAGTGTTGGTATTGCCCAGGCCCAGGCGCGTGAGTTGCCCGATTTTACCGACCTGGTAGAAGAAGCCGGCGTGGCAGTGGTGAATATCAGTACCACGCAAAAAGTAGCGTCCAGGGGCATGCAGTTGCCGGAAGGGATGGAGATTCCCGATCTGCCGGAAGGTTCGCCTTTTGGCGACCTGTTCAAACATTTCTTCGGACAGCCGGGTGGACCCGGTGGTGAAGGTGTGCCGCAGGAGCGTGAAGCCAAGTCGCTGGGGTCCGGATTTATTGTATCCAAGGATGGTTACATCATGACCAATAATCACGTGGTCAAAGATGCCACCGAAATTATTGTGCGACTGGATGATCGTCGTGAACTCAAGGCCGAGGTGATCGGGACTGATGAGCGTAGTGATGTAGCACTGCTGAAAATTGAGGCCGATAATCTGCCGGTGGCGAAAATCGGTAAATCCGAGGATCTGAAAGTTGGTGAATGGGTGCTGGCTATCGGTTCCCCATTTGGTTTTGACAGCTCGGCTACTGCCGGCATCGTCAGTGCCAAGGGACGGGCGCTGCCGCGCGAGAACTACGTACCGTTTATACAAACCGACGTCGCTATTAACCCCGGTAATTCAGGTGGTCCCCTGTTTAACCTTGATGGTGAAGTTGTTGGTGTGAACTCCCAGATTTACAGCCGGACGGGTGGCTACATGGGTTTGTCGTTCTCCATCCCCATCGAAGTGGCCATGGATGTAGCGCAGCAGCTCAAGGAACACGGCAAGGTCAGTCGTGGCTGGTTGGGTGTGCTGATTCAGGATGTCACCCTGGAACTGGCTGAGTCGTTTGGTATGAGCAAGCCACAGGGGGCTCTGGTCGCAAAGGTTGTACCGGATAGTCCAGCCGCAGATGCCAAGTTTGAGGTTGGTGATATTGTCGTCGAATTTAATGGCAAGGATATCGAGCGCTCATCCAGTCTGCCGCCAGTGGTTGGCCGGACGCCAGTCGGTAAAAAGGTACCTGTGAAGGTCATGCGTGGCGGGCGCAGCAAAACACTATGGGTCAAGCTGGGCGAGCTGCCGGATCAGGGTGAGACCATTGCCAAGGCTGACGAAGCCAAGACGACCAGTGATAATCGATTGAATATCAAGGTGGCAGACCTCACCGATCAGCAGCGTAAGGAGCTGCAACTGGAAGGTGGAATTCTGGTTGAGTCTGTCGGTAATGGTGCTGCGGCGGACGCAGGTGTGCGTGAAGGCGATATCCTGTTGCGTATCGAAAATGAGCTGGTGAAGGATGTTGACGATTTTGAAGCCCGAATCAAAAAACTGCCTGTAGGGAAATCGGTGGCGATCCTGGTGCAACGACGCGGGGGCCCGATTTTCCTCGCCATGAAGGTGCCGAAAGAAGAGTAGTCGGACCATGCAACTTACCTTGTACTACAGGGAAGGTTGCCACCTCTGTGAGATCATGTTGCAGGCCCTCCGGGGCCTGCAGTCTGATATGGAATTAGAGATTTCCCTTGTCGACATAGACCGCGAGCCCGACTTGCGCCAACGTTATGATGAGTGGGTGCCGGTGCTGTGCCGGGGCGAGCTGGAAATCTGCCATTACCAGTTGGACCTTGATGCCCTGAATCGGGCCTTGCGGTAGAGATAATGGTTGCGAAACGAGTCCGAACGGGATGTAATGAGATTTCCCGAACAAACCAACTGGTAGGTATGGAGAATATTATGCAATCAGGCGACATTTCCTGTTCTGGCGGACCCCAAAAGAGTCAGCTACCGGGAATACGGTATTCGCAAATCCCTGTTTGGTGTTATCAAGGGTATTGTTACGCGAATCAACGTAGTCACAATGGGTATGTTGCGCGGGTACGTACCACGTGAAATCTCTTCGCGCCTATTGACCATGCCGGCATCATTCCTGGTCGACGAGCAGGGTATCATCCAGCTTGCTTACTACGGTCATGACGAAGGCGATCATCTGTCTTTCGATAGCATCAAGTCCTTTGCTCTGGATGTCACGCCGTTCGCTGGGTGTACTGCAATATCAGCTTGATCGCGGTTAATAAAAAACATGAAACGCCCTGTTGCCCGGCAGGGCGTTTCGTGATGTGGTGCTGCTACAATGCACTTCTTGATTTACAGGGAGACCGTTATGAAACACATATTAATGTTTGTATCACTTGTGTTACTGGCCTTTGCAGCGGGCGCTGCAGTGAAAACAGACGAAGTGTCTTATCTGGTCGGCGACAATGAGTTTACCGGTTACCTGACCTACGACGACGCAATAGAAGGCAAGCGTCCCGGTGTGCTGGTGGTACATGAGTGGTGGGGGCACAATGCCTATGCCCGCAAGCGGGCAGAGATGCTGGCTGCGCAGGGATACACGGCGTTTGCGCTGGATATGTATGGTACCGGCAAGTTAGCCGAGCACCCCAATGATGCCAAGGCGTTCATGCAGGCGGTGACCGGTAATATGCCGGAAGCCGAAAAACGTTTTGCCATGGCAAAATCAGTGTTGCAGTCACATCCTACCGTAGATCCGGACCAGGTGGCGGCAATTGGCTATTGCTTTGGCGGTGGCGTGGTCCTGCATATGGCCCGTGCTGGTATGGACCTTGATGGCGTGGTGAGTTTTCACGGCAGTCTGGCGACACAGAGTCCTGCCCAACCTGGCGCTGTCAAGGCCAGGGTACTGGTGTTTAATGGTGCCGCTGATCCTTTTTCACCACCGGAACAGGTGCTGGCTTTCAGACAGGAAATGCAGAAGGCAGGCGTAAACCTAGAGTTCGTTGACTATGAAGGTGTGCAGCACAGTTTTACCAATCCTGATGCGGATGCTGTTGGCAAGAAGTTCAATATGCCACTGGTCTACAATAAACAGGCCGACCTGGAATCCTGGCAACGAACCCAGGCATTCTTCAAAGAAATATTTACAGTTGAGTCGCGTTAAAAGTATCGCAGTCTTCTAGTTGTCCGCTTTTGAAACCGCGGCTGAACCAGCGCACGCGTTGTGCAGATGAGCCATGGGTAAAAGATTCCGGCGTGACGTAACCCTGGGTCTGGCGTTGCAAGCGGTCATCACCGATGGCGCTGGCAGCGTTCAGGCCTTCTTCGATGTCGCCGCTTTCCAGAAGGTCTCTTGAACGGTCAGCGTGGTGGGCCCATATTCCAGCCAGACAGTCGGCCTGGAGTTCCTGCTGAACCGAGAGTTTATTGGCGGCTTCGGAGGGCAGCTTTTTACGCGCCTTGTGAGTCTTCTCGGAAATCCCCAGCAGGGTTTGCACATGGTGCCCGACTTCATGGGCAATGACATAGGCCTGGGCAAAATCACCCGGGGCATTATGACGTTTGCGTAAATCATCGTAGAAGGAAAGATCGATATACACTTTCTCGTCACCGGGACAGTAGAACGGTCCCATGGCCGCTTGTCCCAGCCCACAGGCCGAGCGTGTAGCACCCCTGAAGAGTACCAGGCCGGGTTCGCGATATTGCCGATTGCTCAAGCGGAACAGTTTGGTCCAGGTATCTTCTGTATCGGCCAGCACTATCGAAACAAACTGTGCCGGCTCATCATCGGCAGTCTGGTCAGGATTTGAGTTTTTTGTGCTGGCAGGTACCTCAGACTGTTTCATGGGTGCCGATAAGTCGCCAAGATTGCCGCCAAAATAATTGAAGGCAACCAGGCCGAGTACCACGACAACAGTTCCCTTGACGCCCAGGAATCTGAACAAGACTGGCAGCAGTCGAACCAGGCCGGCACCACCCCGTCCTGTTCCCAGGCCCACGGTGCTGGTGTTACGTCGATCTTCAATATTGCTGCTCTGTCGTCTGCCTCGCCAGCGCATGGCTGCCCCTCCCATAATGTGCCCGTGGCCCGGTAAGGCGCACTTTGAATGACTTCGGCCTTCGGGTAAAGCGTCCTGATGGTGGTCAAAGGCTCGTTTTGTTGGAGTGGGTTGGGTGCAAATTTGGTGTATAATCCGGCGTCAATATTTTGAATCGTCAAGATTTTTGCAGATGGCGGCATTTTGCCGCCATCTTGCTTTTTAGAATCAGGTTGTTAACCATTTGTCAGATCTAAGTCATATACGAAATTTTTCCATCATTGCGCATATCGATCACGGTAAATCCACGCTGGCCGACCGGTTTATCCAGCTATGCGGAGGATTGTCCGAGCGCGAAATGGGAGCGCAGGTTCTTGATTCCATGGACCTTGAACGCGAGCGTGGTATTACCATCAAGGCCCAGAGTGTGTCGCTGGACTACACGGCGGCAGATGGTGAAACCTATACGCTGAATTTTATCGATACCCCGGGCCACGTCGACTTCTCCTACGAAGTGTCACGTTCGCTTTCTGCCTGTGAAGGGGCGCTGCTGGTGGTAGATGCTGCTCAGGGCGTTGAGGCGCAGAGTGTTGCCAACTGCTATACAGCCATTGAGCAGGGTCTGGAAGTGGTGCCGGTGTTGAACAAGATCGACCTGCCTTCGGCCGAGCCGGACCGCGTCAAGCAGGAGATCGAGGAGATCATTGGCATCGAAGCGGTGGATGCCGTGGAAGTCAGTGCCAAGACAGGGCTGGGTATCAGGGACCTGCTGGAACGCCTGATCACCCAGATCCCTCCGCCGGTAGGCGATGCTGATGCCCCTCTCCAAGCGCTGATTATCGACTCATGGTTTGACAATTACGTGGGCGTTATCTCCCTGGTGCGAGTGATGCAAGGCACCTTGCGCAAGCGGCAGAAGATCCGGGTGATGTCGACCGGGCGTGATCACCAGGCTGAGAAAGTCGGTATTTTCACACCGCGCCGTGAGGATAAACCGCTGCTAACGGCGGGTGACGTTGGTTATATTATTGCCGGCATCAAGGAAATCGACGGCGCCCCGGTGGGTGATACCATCACACTTACGGATAGGCCCTCGGAAGACGTGCTACCTGGCTTCCAGATGGTACAACCGCGAGTCTTCGCCGGTTTGTATCCGGTGATATCCGACGACTATGAGGATTTGCGCGAAGCGCTGCAGAAGCTCCGCCTCAACGATGCTTCGCTGCACTTCGAACCTGAAACCTCGACCGCTCTTGGTTTTGGGTTTCGCTGCGGGTTCCTCGGCATGCTGCATATGGAAATTATCCAGGAGCGTCTGGAGCGTGAATACCATCTGGACCTGATTACCACGGCACCGACAGTTATCTATGAGATACTCGATACCGCAGGCGATATCATTCAGATTGATAACCCCGCCAGTTTGCCGCCAGCTAACAAGATCGAAGAAGTCCGCGAGCCGATCATCATGGCCAATATACTTGTGCCACAGGATTATCTTGGCGCGGTAATTGGCTTGTGCGTCGAAAAACGTGGCGTGCAGCGCAACATGCAGTATATGGGGAACCAGGTGTCGCTCAATTACGAGTTGCCGCTCAGCGAAGTGGTGCTGGACTTCTTTGACAGGCTGAAGTCAGTCAGTCGCGGGTTTGCCTCTTTTGACTATAGCTTCGAGCGGTTTGAAGCCGCATCGCTGGTTAAGCTGGACGTGCTCATTAATGGCGAGCGCGTCGATGCGCTATCGGTTATTGTGCATCGTGACCTGGCCCAGAGTCGTGGCCGCGATCTGGCGGATCGTATGCGTGAACTCATACCGAGACAGATGTTCGACGTTGCCATACAGGCTGCTATCGGTAACCAGATCATTGCACGTACCACGGTAAAAGCGCTGCGCAAAAATGTAACAGCCAAGTGTTATGGCGGTGATATTACCCGCAAGCGCAAGTTGCTGGAAAAACAGAAAGCGGGTAAAAAACGTATGAAACAATTTGGCAAGGTGGAAATTCCCCAGGAGGCATTTCTGGCCGTGCTGCAAGTCGGGAAGAAATAACCATGAACTTCGATTTTCCAACTATTCTTGTTGCTGCAACTTTTGTGACCGGGCTGATATGGGCTATGGATGCGCTTATCTGGGCGCCGAAACGGAAACGGGCGGCCACTGCCCTCGGTGCGGGTGGAGAAGCTGTTGAGACGGGGGAGATAGAATCGACGTTGAAAGAACCGACCCTGGTGGAGTATGCCAAGTCCTTCTTTCCGGTGATTCTCGCGGTGTTGTTGTTGCGCTCATTCTTGATCGAGCCGTTTCGAATTCCATCAGGCTCGATGATGCCAACCTTGCTGGTTGGAGATTTTATCCTGGTGAATAAATACAAGTACGGAATCCGTTTGCCAGTGCTCAACAAGAAGGTGTATGAGCTGGGCGAACCGGAACGCGGTGATGTAGTGGTGTTCCGTTTTCCCAAAGACCCAAGTGTCGACTATATCAAGCGTGTTGTCGGCGTGCCGGGAGATCGTGTTGTCTACAGGGACAAGACTTTGCTTGTCAACGGCGAGAAAATCGCGCAGATACCGCAAGGTACCTATATTGGAATGGGTTCCGGCTTATCGATGTCGGGTGCGGATCTGCGGCGCGAAGACCTGACGGGTGTGAAACATGATATTCTCGTTGTGCCGAAAATTCGCGGTGTAAGCAGTGATGTTGTAGTGCCAGAAGGGCACTACTTTGTCATGGGCGACAATCGTGATAACAGTAACGACAGCCGTTACTGGGGATTTGTGCCGGAAGGAAATCTGGTTGGCAAAGCTTTTATGATCTGGATGAACTGGGACTCGGCGGCCGATGGAGTCGGTTGGGGTCGCATCGGGGATTCCATTCACTAGCAACACTGCGGAGAACAGTATGAATAGATGGCATCGCCAAAACGGTATGACAGCAATCGGCTGGTTGCTGGTGCTCGGTCTGATTGCGTTCTTTACCCTGATTACATTGCGCCTTGTTCCATTCTACCTGGAGTTTGCCAAGGTTGCGTCGGCGCTGGAGTCATTGGAGAGTGAGCCCGGTATTACCAGCAAGACCAAGGCCGAGATCGTCAAGCTGGTGAGTAAACGTTTCGACGTAAACGACGTGGTAAATGTTTCTGCCAAAGAACTCAAGGTAAAAAAAGACAAGGGTATCCTGATCGTGAGTATCGACTACGAGCGTCGAGAACACCTGATTTCCAATATTGATGTGGTGGCAAAATTTGACAAGAAAATTGAGGTCGTTGCCCATTGAGTCTGACGACGGAAGCTCTGGCCAAATCCGTCGGTTATCAGTTTAAAGATCCCCGGCTGCTCGATATCGCAGTCACTCATCGCAGTGCCGGCAGCGGCAATAACGAGCGGCTCGAATTTCTCGGCGATGCTGTGCTGGGCCAGGTTGTCGCCGAGTGGCTGTATCGGAGCTTCCCCGAAGGTGACGAAGGCCAGTTAAGCCGATTGCGCGCCAGTCTGGTAAAGCGTGAGGCTCTTGCCGACATCGCCCGCGAGCTGGCGCTGGGCGATTTTCTGCGCCTTGGCTCGGGTGAGCTCAAAAGTGGTGGATTTCGCCGCGACTCGATACTGGCCGATGCGCTGGAAGCGGTATTCGGTGCCGTGTTGGTCGATGGAGGCTTCGAGGCTTGCCATGATTGCATCCACAGGCTCTATGCGCAGCGCTTTGAAAATATATCGGTTGTGGATGAGCTCAAGGATCCAAAAACACGCCTTCAGGAGTATCTGCAGTCGCGAAAGCTGGCGTTGCCGGAATATGAAATGGTTCGTGTCACAGGCAAAGCGCATAACCAGCTTTTTGATGTTGAATGTCGCGTTATAGCCCTGGATCTGGCGTGTGTGGGACAGGGGGGTAGCCGCCGCAAGGCGGAGCAGGCAGCAGCAGTCCGGATGCTGGAGCAGTTTAATGTCAGCACCTGATTTTCGTTGCGGATTCGTTGCATTGGTCGGTCGACCGAACGTTGGCAAGTCCACGATACTTAATCGCCTTGTGGGGCAGAAAATCAGTATTACCTCACGGCGCCCGCAGACGACACGCCACCGAATTCTGGGTATAAAAACCGACGATCAGTCGCAGATTATATTTGTCGATACGCCTGGGATGCATGCCCGGCAACCGCGTGCCATGAATCGCTACCTCAATCGTGCTGCGTTTGACAGTCTTGCGGATGTTGATGTTGTGGTATTCGTTGTCGAGGGGACGCGCTGGCAGGACGACGACGACTGGATTCTGGAGCGGCTCAGGACGCTTTCCTGCCCGGTAATAGCCGCGGTGAACAAGATAGATCACATCGACAACAAAGAGCTATTACTGCCCGCACTGCAGTCATTGGCGTCGAAATTCGAATTTGCCGAGATTATTCCATTGAGTGCCAGGACAGGTGACCAGCTTCAGCAACTGGAAACCGCAGTACTTGAGCGCCTGCCTGAATCACCGCCATTTTTCAGCGAAGAGCAAGTGACCGATCGCAGCGAGCGTTTTCTTGCAGCAGAGCTGGTCAGAGAAAAGCTTTTTCGCAAGCTGGGTGAAGAAATTCCCTACAGCCTGACAGTTGAGATAGAAAGTTTCAAAGAGGAAAAAAAGGTACTGCATATCCACGCCCTGATTTGGGTGGACAAAGCCAGCCAAAAACCTATTGTCATTGGCAACAAGGGTCAGCTTCTCAAGGAAGTTGGACGCGAGGCGCGCGAGGATATGCAGGTGGCGTTCGGCCAGAAGGTGTTTTTGCAGCTCTGGGTCAAGGTCAAGGAGGGCTGGGCAGATGACGAACGGGCGCTGCACAGTCTCGGCTACGATGGAAGCTGAGCATTAGCCCTCCCGTTATATGAGCGGCGTGAAACAACGCGTTGAGCTGGTGTCTGGATACTTGCTACACCAGCGGCCCTACCGGGAAAGCAGTGCCCTGCTGGAGATCTTTACAGAGACACATGGGCGAGTGGGCCTGGTAGCGCGTGGGGTGCGCTCGGCTCGATCCAGACAGCGCGGTGATTTGCAGCCGTTCAGGCAGTTACGCTTTTCCTGGCAGTCACGAGGCGAGCTGGGTACGCTGACTTCTGCAGAATCGGATGGTGTCATCATCGCTCTGCGGGGCAAGGCCTTGTATAGCGCCTTCTACCTGAACGAGCTGCTGATGCGGCTGCTGGCGCGCCATGACCCCCATCCCGCCCTGTTCACGGCTTACAGCTCAAGCTTGCAGGTGCTGGGGCAAAGTCATGATGTTGAAGCGGTATTGCGTCTGTTTGAGATGCATCTGCTGCAGGAGTTGGGCTACGGTCTGCAGCTGGATTGCGATGTGGAAACGGGTGAGGCACTGAAGCTGGATACGCTGTACGATTACCATCTCGAATCCGGGCCGGTCCCGACGGGGACGGATTTGCATGGTGGTTTTATTTTCAGGGGTGCGAGCCTGATAGCTATGGCGCGTGGCGAGCTGGATGATCCGCTTGTGTTGCAGGATGCCAAACGACTGTTGCGTGCTGCGCTGAAACTTTATCTCGGAGATAAGCCGCTCAAATCCCGTGAGCTGTTCCGGCCGGCAAAACAGGGCTAGTTACCTAAATAGATACAACGACTGATATGACTGACTCAATTCTCCTCGGTGTGAATATTGATCACATCGCTACTTTGCGCCAGGCGCGCGGCACACGTTATCCGGACCCGATTCAGGCGGCGATTGAATCGGAACAGGCGGGTGCTGACAGTATTACATTACATTTGCGTGAAGACCGCCGGCACATTCAGGATCGTGATGTGGAAATGCTCAAGGAGATTTTGCAGACGCGCATGAACCTGGAAATGGCGGTTACCGACGAAATGCTCGACATTGCCTGTAAGCTGCGGCCGGCCGATTGCTGTCTGGTGCCTGAGCGCCGCGAGGAGTTGACGACCGAAGGCGGCCTTGAGGTCGCGGGTCAGCTTGATCAATTGCGGGATGCCTGTGCGCGTCTTGCCGATGCCGGCGTGCGGGTGTCCCTGTTTATCGATGCTGACCCGTTACAGGTCGAGGCGGCAAAACAGGTCGGAGCGCCCTGTATTGAAATACATACCGGACACTTTGCCGATGCAATGACGGCAGAGTCCAAAGCAGCAGAGTTTGAACGTATACGCGCAGCGGTTGACCAGGGTAACGCTATCGGCCTGCAGGTTAATGCCGGTCATGGGCTTCATTACCACAACGTGGGCGCTATCGCAGCATTACCCGCAATCCGGGAGCTGAATATTGGGCATGCGATTGTTGCCCGTGCATTGTTTGTCGGACTGGGTAATGCCGTAGGCGAAATGAAACGTTTGATGCTGGAGGCGCGTTAAACCGGCTGCGTGTGATAGAGGGCAGGGCCGTGGCCCAATGCCTTGGCGCGATACATCGCCTGGTCGGAGTGCCTGAGCAGGGCATTGGCATCGTTGCCGTGGTCTGGATATACCGCAATACCGATACTGGCCGAAACTGAAATCGATTGACCAAGAATGCTGAACTGGGGCTTTAAAGCTTCAGCGATCTTTTCCGACGCAGCGATGGCATCCTGTTCGTTCTTGATGTGTTCCAGGCAAATGATAAATTCGTCGCCACCAATGCGTGACACTGTATCAACACGGCGCATGGTGTCGTTCAGTCTTCGAGCGACGGCCTGGAGCAGGCAGTCGCCGGTCTCGTGTCCGAATTTATCATTGATGGGTTTAAACTGGTCGAGATCGAGATAGATAACCCCCAGTTTGCGCCGGTTGCGATCAGCGCGCGCCATGCCGGTGGTGATTCTTTCGTACAGAAGTGTACGATTCGGCAGGTCGGTCAACTGGTCATGCTCTGCCTTGTAAGCCAGCTGGCGTTCCTGATTGATCCGCTGCGTAGCGTCGCGTACCAGCAGAGTGTAGAGACGGTGTCCAGGTAGCGAAACCTGCGACAGCGATAATTCGCAGGGAAAACGTTCGCCATTCTTGCGTCTGCCAACAATCTTTTCGGTTGTGAAGCCTATGTGGCTTTCGCGCGCAATACGCGTCAGGGCGGCCAGCCGGTGTTTTTCTTCTGAACGGAAGCGCCTGCAGAGAAGCATGGTAACGGGCTTACCGATAATTTCTTCGCTTTTGTAACCGAACAGCTTTTCCGCACCCTGGTTGAATACGGCAACATTGCAGGCGTCATCGACACAAATAACGCCTTCATGGGTGATGTTAAGCAAATGGAGAAAACGATCCAGCTGCTGTATCAGCCGGTGGGCTGCAGCATCGTCTGACGTCCATGTGGCGGATTCATCCTGATGACTGGGCGTTGGTACGCCATGTTCTCTCATAAAGCAGGGTTATCGGTGTCTATAAAGTCAGCTAAGCAGCTAATAATTCATATAATCAAAGGCTAGCACAGCGTATACCCCACACTAGTGCATGGTTATCATTACTTATAATTGGACACTCTATCGGGTGACGAATTCCTGACATAGATCCATTTGTTTAGTTTTAAATGTAGGTGATAGTCTAGCGGGGTTCCCGGGAGCGTTTCCTTTACCTCTGATTTCAATACACAATTTGCTTTACAATAGACGAATTCCTCGCACGATTTGTAAGAAGGTTGTTGATTACATGAGCTTTTCCAGTATTGAGCAGTTTGTCGGCAATACCCCCCTGGTGTGCCTCAAACGCCTGCCCGGAGAGACGAGTAACGCTATTCTGGTCAAGCTGGAGGGCAACAATCCAGCAGGCTCGGTTAAAGACAGGCCTGCACTGAGCATGATCACTCGTGCCGAGGAGCGCGGCGAGATAAAGCCTGGTGATACCTTGATCGAGGCCACCAGCGGCAATACCGGTATTGCGCTGGCAATGGCGGCGGCCATGAAAGGTTATCGCATGGTGCTCATAATGCCGGAAAACATGAGTGTCGAGCGCCGCCAGGTAATGAAGGCTTTTGGCGCTGAAATCATCATGGTGACGCGCGAGCAGAGCATGGAGGGCGCGCGCGATCTGGCCAAGGCGATGGAAGCGGACGGAAAGGGTATTGTGCTTGACCAGTTCTCCAATCCGGATAATCCGCGGGCCCATTACGAAGGCACCGGACCGGAGATCTGGCGGGATACCGAGGGGCGTGTTACACATTTTGTGAGCGCCATGGGCACTACCGGTACGATCATGGGGACATCGCACTACCTCAAGGAAATGAATCCCGACATCCAGATTGTCGGTGTTCAGCCCAAGGAAGGCGCTTCGATCCCGGGTATCCGGCGTTGGCCGAAGGAATATTTGCCGACAATTTTTGAAGCCAGTCGTGTCGACCTTACGCTGGATATCGGTCAGGAAGACGCTGAGCAAACAACACTGGCGCTGGCCTCACAAGAGGGAATTTTCTGTGGTGTTTCCTCGGGCGGCGCAGTGGCGGCTGCACTGCAACTCAGCAAGCAAGTCGAAAATGCAGTGATAGTCGCCATTATTTGTGACCGTGGCGATCGCTATCTTTCAACGGGCGTGTTTCCCGAATAATTTAATCTATCATGAATAACGTTTTTGTTTTCGACATCGAAACCATTCCGGATGTTGACAGTGGACGGCGTCTGTACGACTTGCCGGACCTTTCGGACGAGGATGCCGGCAAGGCTATGCTGCATTTGCGCCAGCAGAAAACCGGTAATGAGTTTTTGCCTCTGCACCTGCACCGCATCTGCGCGATTTCGGTAGTTATGCGTCATGCTGACAAGGTTAAGGTCTGGTCACTGGGCGAACCGGATGCGCCGGAATCAGAGCTGGTACAGCGTTTTTTTGATGGTATCGACAAGTTTTTGCCGACGCTGGTGTCATGGAACGGTGGCGGTTTTGATTTGCCGGTGTTGCATTACCGGGCGTTGCTGCACGGTATTCAGGCACCACGTTACTGGGACAATGGTAGTGATGACCGTGAATTCAAGTGGAATAACTATCTCAGCCGTTACCATGAACGTCATACTGACCTGATGGATGTGCTTGCCGGCTATCAGATGCGAGCCAACGCCAAACTGGATGAAATCGCTACCATGCTGGGGTTCCCCGGCAAGATGGGTATGAGCGGTGCGAAGGTCTGGGATGCATTTCAGGCTGGTGAAATAGAGGGTATCCGGAACTATTGTGAAACTGATGTGCTGAATACCTATCTTGTTTATTTACGTTTTCAGCTGATGCGAGGTCATCTTACGGAGACCGCTTACCAGCGTGAGCTGGATTTGCTGCGTAACACATTGAGTGTCGATGAGCGGGCACATATTTGTGAATTCCTTGGGCATTGGGAGAGTTGATTTAAGACGGCCGAAACGTTGGGCGTGGTGGAGGTGACGGCGGTGGTAAAGCATTTGGGGCTTCGGGCGCGAGCGCAGGCGCCACAAATTCTTTACCACCGCCTTCACTTAGGGGTCTCGCTGTTGAGCTTTCCGGTGGCATGAATGATAGTGAAAAATTATGAGTAAACGTCGTAGAAAACCTAAACTTCCCAATTACCCGGTTCGTGCCAACATTGAATCCATGAGTCACGACGGACGTGGCGTGACTCACATCGATGGCAAGGCGGTGTTTGTCGATGGTGCTCTGCCGGGTGAGGAAATCAGCTTTTTCTATACTGGTCGCTCGCGCAAGTATGACGAGGGTAAAGTATGCGAGATATTCCAGGTATCCCCTGAAAGGGTTGAGCCGCACTGTGCGCACTTCGAGATCTGCGGGGGATGCAGTCTGCAGCACCAGGCAGCTGACCGACAGATTCATAGCAAGCAACAGACGCTGCTGGATAACCTTGAGCGTATCGGCAAGGTGAGTCCCGGACTTGTGCTGGATCCGTTGACCGGTCCGGTATGGGGTTATCGCAACAAGGCACGTCTGGGGGTTAAGTTTGTCAGGAAGAAAGGCCGGGTGCTGGTGGGGTTCCGCGAGAAGCGCGCGCCTTACCTGGCGGATATCAGGCGTTGCGAGGTGTTGCATCCCTCCGTTGGCGAGCGTATCGAGGAGCTTGCTGAATTAATTCAGGGTATGGAGGCGCGTGAGCGTATCGCCCAGATTGAGGTGGCAGTTGGCGATGATGTGACGGCGCTGGTTTTCCGCAACCTCGATCCGTTGTCTGAGGCGGATAGTGCAACGTTACGCAGCTATGCCCGGTCCAGTGGTCTGCACATCTATTTGCAGCCAAAGGGGCCGGACAGTATTGAGCTGTTGTGGCCGGAAAGTTCACAACTTCACTACTGCTTGCCGGGATACGGGATCGATGTGCAATTTTTTCCACTGGATTTCACCCAGGTGAATCCGGTAATCAATCATTCGATGATTCAGCAGGCCTTGTCGTTGCTTGAACCAGATACTGAACATCGAGTGCTGGATCTGTTCTGTGGCCTGGGTAATTTTACTTTGCCGATTGCAAAGCAGGCGAGCCATGTTACCGGTGTAGAGGGGGAGGCGGGCCTGGTTCAACGTGCACGGGATAATGCTGCCCGTAACGGGATCGGCAATGCAGAGTTCCATGCGGTTGATCTCGGTGAGGATCCCACCGGGCAGGACTGGATGAAGCAAAGCTACGACCGGATTCTGCTGGATCCACCGCGCAGTGGTGCCGAGGAGATGGTCAAGTATATCGGTCAGCTGGGAGCGGAACGGATTGTCTACGTGTCCTGTCATCCCGGTTCACTGGCGCGTGATGCAGGTGTCCTGGTGAATACGCTGGGTTATACGCTGCACGCGGCAGGGGTGATGGATATGTTTCCGCACACCACGCATGTCGAGTCCATGGCTGTTTTTGTGCGTAGTACGTAAGTCGTGTTTGTGCGGCTTAACGCTAACAGCAAACAGTTAACTGGTATTGCGCGCCGTTTTCTCCACGACCAGCTTTGCTGGAACCGATTTTTCATGTCGCCATGAGGTCTGCCATGGTCGCTGTGATGCTGCTGATTTCCCTTCAGACAGCTGCGGTGGCAGATCTCGCTGCCGCCAGTAAGGCGGCATCAGAGACGGCACCTGTGAGTATTTCTTTACCGATGAAAAAAGTTGGCGTGCCGGTCGCACCATTTTGTATCGCAGCAGACAGGTTTTTTTGCAAGGTTGCAGCGTAGCCGGGATCTGTCCATGCCTGTTCGACCGTGTCAGCCGGTACGCCGCATTCATCCGCGATTGATTTTAGTACCGTAGCATCACCGATGTTTTTGTTTTCCACCAGGAAGCTCTCGAACAGGCGGTGGTGCAGGGGATAGAATACATCGGCACCGTGTTGCTTGCTGGCTTCGGCGAGCAGTAATGCCTGGCGCGAGTTGGTGGTGAAGGTATGTGGAACCAGTGTGACGCCCTCGGCCTGTGCCATGTCGCCCAGTTCGCCGAGCATACTGTCCAGTTTTGTCTTTGGGTAACCCAGGTCTTCAACCGGTTTTCCTTCCACAGGGCTTTCGGGATGGATTTCGACAAGCACCCAGTTGACCGCGAGCTCAAAATGTTCTCGCAGTTTTTCCAGACGCAGATAGCCGATATAGCAGAACGGGCATATATAGTCGCTAAGGACGGCTAATCTGAGTGCGGGTTTGTCCATCCGTAATGCTCCATGGGTCAGGTGGATCACTGCCGGTTATTATAGTACTGAAAGGTGCAGTATGCCGATGCAGATGTGAATTGTGATTTCGAGGCGGTAGAATGGTTGCTGGCCTTTATTAGCCGCTGGCTGGAAGCATTTAAATGTACGATTGGGGAACAGTGATTGGTATTGTGAAGGAGCATCGGCGTGAGCTGATTGCTGCAAATATCATTGCTGTGTTTGCCGTATTGGCCAGTGTGCCATTGCCTCTTATGATGCCCCTGCTGGTGGACGAGGTGTTACTTGAGCAGCCTGGTTCTCTGGTCTACGCCATGGATCGCCTGTTTCCGGCAGCCTGGCATGGCCCCGTCCTGTATGTCGCTGCCATTCTCCTGTTGACAGTGGTGCTGCGCTTTATCTCGGTCATGCTCAGTGTCTGGCAGACGCGTCAGTTCAGCCTGATTTCCAAAGACGTGGTGTTCCGGATTCGCCGGGACTTGCTGTTACGCCTGCAGCACATTTCCATGAGCGAGTACGAGGCAATAGGGAGCGGTGAGGTCACTTCCCATTTTGTTACCGACTTGAATGCAATCGATGACTTTATCGGGATGACCATCGCCAAATTCATTATTGCCGTACTGTCGCTGGTCGGTGCGGCAGCAATACTTTTATGGATGCACTGGCAGCTGGCGCTGTTGATCCTGTTTCTGAATCCATTGGTGGTTTATTTCACAGTGGTGCTGGGCAAGCGAGTTAAACACCTGAAGAAGCGTGAGAACCAGGCGTTTGAAATGTTTCAGGGCGCATTGACGGAAACACTGGATGGTATCCAGCAAATCCGCGCCGCCAATCGTGAACAGCACTATCTGCAACGCGTAGTGGACACTGCGCGGCAAATCAAAAAGGACTCGGCGGCCTTTTCCTGGAAGAGCGATGCCGCCAGCCGCTTGTCATTCTTCGTGTTTCTGATGGGGTTTGATCTGTTCCGGGCTGTCAGCATGCTGATGGTGGTTTTTTCCGATCTGAGCATAGGCCAGATGATGGCCGTATTCGCCTACCTTTGGTTCATGATGGGACCTGTTCAGGAGGCACTGAATATCCAGTACGCCTACTACGGCGCGCGAGCTGCACTGGAGCGTATAAACCGGTTGCTGTCCCTGAATCAGGAGCCGCAATACCCGCACCAGGAAAATCCGTTCCGTGACCAACGTGGCGTGGCCGTGCAACTGGATAATCTACGCTTCAGCTACGGGAACGGTGAGCCGGTACTCAATGGAGTAAGTCTGAAAATCAAGGCCGGAGAGCGTGTGGCGCTGGTTGGTGCCAGTGGCGGTGGCAAGTCGACTCTTGTGCAGGTACTGCTTGGTTTATATCCCCCGGATGAAGGCGAAATCCGCTTCAATGGTGTGCGTGTTGAGAATATTGGCCTGGATGTGGTGCGTGACCACGTGGCCACGGTGTTGCAGCATCCCGTGTTGTTCAACGACACAGTGCGTAACAACCTGACGCTGGGTCGAGAGTACCCCGAGTCGGCCCTGTGGCAAGCGCTTGAGCGCGCTCAGTTGGCCGATATAGTGCAGGATATGCCACAAAGGCTGGAATCTGTACTCGGGCGGCAGGGTGTCCGCCTCTCTGGTGGACAACGCCAGCGCCTGGCCATAGCACGCCTGTTGCTGGGTGATCCGCAGGTGGTGATATTCGACGAGGCCACGTCGGCACTGGATACCGAAACCGAAGCGCGTTTGCATGCGGCCTTGACGGGATTTCTCGAAGACCGCACCGTAGTGATTGTGGCACACCGGCTTAGTGCTGTGAAACAGGCCAACCGGGTTTATGTATTTGAAGACGGGCGAATTGCCGAGGAAGGTACTCATCACGAATTGATACAGGGCGACGGACTTTACAGTCGCCTGTACGGGTAGACTCTATCAGCTTGTTATTTTTACTCTTTAGAGAACAGTGATAGTGGTTTCAGCACCGGATACTGCGTGGATGTTTTTTGATACCGGGCACAGTTTCATGCGTGAAACAATGTAGTCAATGTCTTCCTGATTGGCCGTTCCACTTGCCGCAGTGACAGAGAACGTAACCATCAAGGTATCCAGGTTCCAGTTTTCATCAGCGCCGACGGAAATGTTGCCTTCGCTGGATGCCAGCTGCAGACCGCGTTCTGCGCTATTGACTCGCATATACATGTGCTGACAGGTGAATATGGCGTAGACGAATATTTCGAATCCTGGTGAAGTGACCTGCAGGTCGAAGTTTTCCCACCGCCCGTTTATGGAATGTTCAACACCCAGGCTGGCGACATCATTGCCGCTGCCTGTGTAGCTGCATTTCATACGCATTTCAAAGTTTCGCACACTCACACCGGGCACCTGTCGAGATTGATTATCCCTGAGTGAAGCCTACGTAAAGTCGGGGCAAACAGTATTGAGCTGGGTCAATATCGTCCGGCATTCGATTTTATGCGCGGACTCCTGCGAGACGTTCCAGTTTGATAAAGTCCAGAATGCTGATCTGGCGTTTATTTACCTGCAGCAGGCCATCTTGCTGAAAACGCGTGAACAGGCGGCTGACGGTTTCTACCGCAAGACCCAGATGGTTGCCGATTTCGCTGCGCTTCATGCTCAGGCTGAAATGGCTTGCGGAGCATCCCCGGACACGAAAACGCTGCGACAGATCCAGCAGAAAAATAGCCAGTTTTACTTCAGCATCCTTGCGGGCGATGAGTTCAATGGTTCGGTGGTCGCGCGCAACAGTAGACGACAGCAGTTTGTAAAGAAAATGGTGGCTATCAGGAATCTTTTGCAGGCTGGAGAAAGGGATAACGCAAAGAGATGTGTATTCAAGAGCAAGCGCCGAGGAATCATAGCTATCGACACCCAGCGCATCCAGGCCCAGTACTTCACCGGGCATGTAAAAGACGAGCACTTGCTCTTTGCCCGACGCTGACACGTAGTACAGCTTAACCGACCCGGCTCTGACGATGTAAAGTGCGTCCGATCTGTCACCCTGCCGGAACACGTGTTTGTGTGGTGCAAGTGAATGGCTTTGGATTATTGAATTGTATGGAACAGAATGGCTCGAAGCAGCCAGGTCCGCTCCCAGGCAGCGATCACGACAGGCGCAGCTTTTGCAGGGTATATCGGGTTCCGGGAAGTCGACGACATGGCGATTCGGGTCACCGGAAAAGTTAACCCCTGCTGTTGGCAGAGGTTCGTTGGCAGATTTATCCAGCATAAGAGCAGAAGCCTTCATGTCTTGTTACCTCCAGCTTTCCATGGAGTCTCGGTGGTGCCGGCAGTGCATCGTGTGGCAGCTGTTTTCAGCCAAGCATGCGGTAGCCTGACGTATCGTCCCATCGGGGAATCCCCTATACCCGCTTGGGGGAAATCCTGTTCTTCCGGCCATGCAGGCCAGTAGATTTTGATTTACACTTTGATTATTCAGCATTTGTTAAATTACAACCGGCCTGGGAGCAGAGTAGTCCATGAAAGCAGACCTGGAGGGCGGCGCCCGGTACCGGATATATCTGGTCGATAGCGATAAGTCCTATTGCGACGAGGTGGCGCGGGTTTTCGCGTCCCATAACCAACAGCACCGGTCAACATCGCAAGTAGAGCTTGAGCTGGAAGTTGTTGGCGGACTGGAAGCCGCTATGCAGAGAATCGAATTGGTCACGCCAAGTCTGGTTATCGCGAATTATGTGCTTGCAGACGGCAGTGGGATGGAGCTGTTGTCGGCCCACGGGCGTGCAGAGTTCCCAGTGGTAATTATCTCCGATACGAGAGGTGAAGTATTGGCGGTAGAGGCGATAAAAGCGGGTGCAATCAATTATGTCGTCAAGACAGAATTGGCAGTGGACAGGTTACCGGATTTTGTTAACGAAGTGTTCTTTGAGTGGGCGCTTACGGTGGAGCATGAGCGCCTGCAGCTTGAAGTGATCAGTCTGCCACAACGCGAGCAGCAGCATTTCGGGCGCGAGCTGCACGATGGTTTGGGTCAGCAGCTAACAGGTCTGGGTCTGCTTGCCCGGAGTTTAATGCAGCGTGTAACCGGTGTTGAGCAGCGCGAGCTCGACATGTTGGAGCAGCTCGCAACAGGAATTGAACAGGCGCTGGCGGAGGTACGGACGCTTTCGCGTGGACTGGTGCCGGTACAGACAGACGCTCGCGGTCTGGTTAGCGCTCTGGAGGAACTGGCTGCCCGTGTTGCCCGACAGAGTGGTATAAAGATCGAACTGACACACGAAAATCCAATTCTGATTTCTGATAATGAGACTGCTACACACGTTTACCGCATCGTGCAGGAAGCGATAAATAACGCCGTGAAACATGCCCGGGCAGACCGCATTACCCTAATTCTTGAGGCCAACGACAGGGAAGCGGTCATTGAGGTCAGGGATAATGGCCAGGGCCTGCCGTGCGATGTTGGCGAAGGTGATGGTCTGGGTTTGCGTACCATGTTCCATCGCTGCAATTTGTTTGGCGGTAGCCTGGATGTCAGTACTCACGAAGAGGGTGGTACCCGCGTGCGCTGTTGTTTTCCCCTGCATCCTGAACAGCAGGACATCTGAATGAGTCGTGTGCTTATTGTCGATGACCATCCGCTGGTAAGAAGTGGTTTTGTTCAGCTGATTTCGGATGAGCCTGATCTTGAGGTTTGCGGTGAGGCTGCCAATGAAAACGAAGCGATGCAGCTGGTGACGACAGCACAGCCGGACCTCGTGATTGTCGATCTCTTCCTGGCGGGTGGTAGTGGTATCAACCTGATCGAGCGTATCAAGGCACATTGCAGTAACGTGTATATGCTGGTGGTCTCCATGCATGACGAATCGCTGTTTGCAGACCGGGTGCTTGCGGCAGGAGCGCTGGGCTATCTCAACAAGCAGGAAGCACCCAGTAATATAATCAAGGCGATACGCAGAGTACTGCAGGGAAAAGTATACCTGAGCGACGAGATGACAGGGCGTGTACTGGACGGTCTTGCCGGGGGTGTCAACAAATCCGGTCAGTCTCCACTGCAGCGGCTATCGAACCGGGAGCTGGAAGTGTTTGAGCTCATCGGTCGCGGGATGACAACCGGAAAGATTGGTGACCACCTGAAGCTCAGTACCAAGACCATTGAAACCCATCGGGAAAATATCAAGAAAAAACTGGCACTCGCTTCGGGCCAGGAGCTGACCAGGCGGGCGATGCACTGGTTGATGGAGCGCGATTAGCCCCGGTTCTACTGGCTATCGTTCCGGGATTTGACTGGCGTCAATACATTAGTTTCCGGGAAGAATATGCTGTGCCAGTGGTCAGGGTGCGGAAGAATATTTGGCATGGAAAGTAGCGACGCAGTTATAAAAAGCGACGTTGTCGAGGCGTTGTCCCGTGATAGCCGCTTTAGTCTAGCCCGCATCACCGTCAGAGTTGATCAGGGTCTGGTGGTGCTTAGTGGCGACGCACCAAACTTGTACACGATTCAGGTGGCAATGGAAGTATCCGGTTGTGTCAATGGCGTACACGGAGTGCGCAGCGAGTTGAGTGTTGTGAATCCAATGAAGAAGCCTGATGATGAATTAGTCCGCAAAAATGCGGATCAAATTTTGCGTTGGAGCGCCAGCATCGGGGACGGAAAGGTTGAAGTGCATGTCGAGTCGGGCCTGCTCACCCTGGACGGGGAGGTAGATGCTTATTGGAAGCGTCGCCGTGCAGAAGCGCTCATGCTGGATGTCAGGGGTGTAGTTGCTGTAGTTAACAATATAGAGGTAGTTCCTGATCTCGAGCCACAGGACCAAGTCATTGCAGAAGACGTCAAGTCGGCGATTGAGCGTTGTAGCTGTGTTAGCCGTGACACTATTGTGGTTGATGTTCATCACGGCCTGGTAACGCTCAGCGGCCAGGTGCCGACGCTATCGAGTAAGCGACAGACCCCCTGCCTTGCAGAAGCTGTTCTTGGCGTCAAAGGGGTGATAGACAAGCTGGAAGTTTGTCAGCCGGCGTAATAATTATTTCAGAGGATTTGGGATTACGTCGATGGATGTAAGGAATACAGTTGATGAGGAATCAAAGGGTTCACGCTTCCATGTAGAGATCAGGCCGCGCTTGCCGGAACGACTTAAACGCCTGGATGATCTCGCCAATGATTTGTATTACAGCTGGAATCGGGATGTGCGTGGTCTTTTTCGACATCTCGACGAAGAATGCTGGAATGCCTCGGGGCACAATCCCAAGGTGTTACTGCGCCGGTTCAGGCAGTCTAATCTCGACGCGGCGGCCAGCGATCCGATCCTGCTTGCAGAGTTCCGCAATGTGCTTGCCGCCTATGATACATACCAGGAACAATTGCCGGTTACCCGTATTGACACCTATCTGGACCGCGATACGGATCTGGTCGCCTATTTTTCCGCAGAGTTCGGTTTTCATGAGAGTATGCCGATTTATGCGGGTGGTCTTGGAATACTGGCCGCAGACTATTGCAAGGCAATGAGCAACCTGTGGGTGCCTTTTGTTGGCGTTGGTCTGCTATATCATCAGGGGTATTTCGACCAGCGCATTGACAGCAATGGCGACCAGATAGCCGAGTATCCCTATCGGAACCCGGAAGACCTTCCTGTAAAACCTGCCGTCGATAAAGATGGTGAGGAAGTTCGCGTTTACGTGGATCTTTCCGGTCGGACTGTTGAGCTGAAAGTCTGGGCCGTAAAGGTCGGCAAGATTCAGCTCTATCTGCTGGATAGTGACGTTGATGCCAATACGCTGCAGGACAGAGATATCACCGCACAGCTTTACGGCGGCAATGAAACAATGCGTTTGCAGCAGGAGGTTGTGCTCGGCGTGGGTGGCGTGCGTGCTCTGCGGGCACTGGGTCTGATGCCATCTGTTTGGCATATTAACGAAGGACATGCGGCATTTCTGCTGCTTGAACGTTGTCGCGAGTATGTGCGCGAGGGCATGGACTTTGACGGAGCCTTTGAGCTAACGGCGGCAAATACCGCTTTTACCACGCATACTCCTGTTGCTGCAGGCCATGATGTATTCAAGTTTGATGAGGTACAAAGTTATCTCGGTGCGTTGATAGCCGAGTTAGGAATATCAGCGGCGCTGCTTGCGCACATTGGTTCCGTGCCTGAAATATCCAGTGGATTCTCAATGACCAGTCTGGCACTGAGAGGTTCGCGTTACCGCAACGGCGTGAGTGAAATACACGGGCGTATTGCAGCCCGGATGAGCAGTTATGTCTGGCCCGAGGTGCCGGCAGAGGAAAATCCCATGGGGTATGTGACCAACGGGGCCGATGTATCCACCTATCTGGCGGCGCCCTGGGAGTCGTTGTTTGAAATGTATATGGGCGGTGGTTGGCGTTCCGAGCTGACAGATCCCGGTTTCTGGCGCAATTTTATCGACAGTATTCCCAACCACGTTTTTTTGAGTGTGCGCCAGATTTTAAAAGTCAGTATGCTCGAGAATGTAAAACAGCGCGCCATGGAGCAGCTGGGGCGCTACCCGATGACACGGTCGATCTCTGAGCGACTGACAGAAAAGCTTGATAACCGCAGTAAAGATACCCTGGTGATCGGATTTGCCAGACGCTTTGCGACCTATAAGCGCGCAACGTTGATCTTCAGCGATCTTCCCAGGCTGGCACGCCTGTTGAATGATCCCGAACGCCCGGTCATGCTGGTTTTTGCCGGTAAAGCGCATCCCAACGACAAGCCGGGGCAGGAGCTGCTTAGGGAAATATTTGATATCACACTCATGCCTGAATTCCAGGGTAAAGTGTTTCTCCTGGAAAATTACAACCTGTCGATGGCGAGGGATCTGTTATCCGGTGTTGACGTCTGGCTGAATAATCCGGAATACCCGATGGAGGCCTGCGGCACGTCAGGTATGAAAGCTGCCATCAATGGGGCGGCGAATCTTAGTGTGCTGGATGGCTGGTGGGCGGAAGCCTGGGATGGGACTAACGGTTGGGGGTTGAAACCTTATCTGGAACTGTCCCCTGAGGATCGTCGTGAGCGCGAGGCCGAGGATTTGTTGAACGTGCTCGAGTACCAGGTGATACCGGCTTACTATCAGCGCAACGATGACGGCGAGCCGGATCAGTGGCTGGCAATTGCAAAAGCCTCTATGAAAACTGTGCTACCTCGTTTTAACACTATCCGTATGGCCAAAGACTACCTGGCACAATTGTATGCACCGGCAGCAAGGCTGGGACGGGTATTAAACAGCAGTCAGGCAAACGGCGCGATTGAACTTGCTGCCTGGAAGAGGAAGATAGAGTCCAGTTGGGGTGGTTTGAGTTGTAAACTGGTTAACCCAGTGCCGGCATCCATCGGCTCTGGTCAGGTGCTGCCTCTGGATGTTTGTGTCGAACTTAACGGTTTATCCAGTGAGGATATTGCTGTCGAGTGTGTCGTTGGTGGCGAAGAGTCTTCAACACAGCTTGCAGATGTTCACAGTGTGCAGTTTGAAATGCAGTCATCGGTTGAAAATGGCAAGGCGATTTATCATTGTGATCTTTTTCAAACAGATGTGCTGTGTTCTGCAAGTGGGCTGCAGAATTTTCGCATTCGCATCTACCCCTATCACACACTTTTGAATCACCGCTTCGAATGCGGCCGAATGCTCTGGCTCTAGAGGTCGAGTGCGGTTGGTCTGTCCTAGTATTCGAAATTTGCTTTAGTTTGCGTGTTGGCCGCGCATGTCCAGGCAGGTGGCCACCGAGCGGATGCGCCGGTAATCGTTGCAGACAACTGATGTGAGTCTTAAACATTCGGACAGACTCATCACATTTTCGTGTGCCGCCGCAATCAACAAGCCGTCGAAAACATTCTTGCCATCCCATTGCGGATTTGTGAGCATATCCAGTATGCGGTTGTCACTATCACCTATTTCACCGAACTTTAGCGCAAAACCACTGTTAGAGGTTCTGATGATACGGGCAGGAAAGCATTGCGTCTGCTGGGCCGGCTTATCCATTGGTGTGACGAACAACGATACCTCCATGCCTGTGTTACCACACGGAGTGCCGGAAACAAAAAGGCCGCCCATGCTGATATTGCGGATACACCTCTGGTGATGTGCCTGGGTGTTCAAGCACACAAGCTCGGTTTTCAAATGTAAGCTGGAACGTGGATGAGCTCGCGCTTCCATACACTACCTCTTGTTCCTGGAGTTCGCAGAAAGTTGACAAAAATGCGCCTGGTAAAGCTAACGGCTTGCGGCAGGTCTGTCAATTGATGGCGATCAATTGACAGACAGTTTGCTAAATAAGTCGAAAAAACATTGTCTTGACTTTCAAGCAGCACAACCCTGGGGCATGTCCAGGGGAGTATTACGGTTCGAGCTGCATACGGATAAAGCCGGTAGGGCATTCATGTGAGCACAGGCCGCAGCCTTTGCAGTAGTCATAGTCAAACACATAGTGTGATTTAGTGTATGCGGGATCGGTGGCCATCAGTACGGCACTGTCCGGACACAAGGTCCAGCAATTGTCACAGCTCATGCAACTGCCGCAGGAAAAGCATCGCTTTGCTTCGCGAGCTGCTTCGGATTTTTCGAGACCGGTTTCAATTTCTTCCTCGCCGTTACGCATTTCGACCGGCAGCAGCGGCTGTTCGGCACGTGGCGACGGTTCGAAGTACTCCACGTTCAGTGTGTCGTATTCAACGGGTTTGTCCGTGGCCGGAGCGGGCAGGTGTTTATCCGAGAGTTTGTGGGCGATGGCTATTGCCGCTATGCGGCCGTTTCCGACAGCTTCGGTAACAGTACCGGTATTACCCTCTATGGCATCGCCGCCGGCGTGAACGCGATTACTGCCCTCGATCAATCCCCACTGGTCGACTTTAAAGGCGGAACGCCCCTTGATCAGGTTTTCCATGCCACGAGAATCGACGCGTTGACCGATAGCAGGAATCACCTGATCGACGTGCAGAATACTTTCTGTGCCCTCGAAGGCGATACGTTGCAGGTGGCCATTTGCGTCAGGCAGTTTCCGCATCCGGGTCATTTCGATGCCGGTGACCTTTTCACCCCTGAGTATCAGACGCTTGATGCCATGATGATCATGAATCTGTACGCCTTCTTCGAGTGCCTGTTCAATTTCACGCGGTATTGCACGCATGGCATCTTCGGGTGGAGTGTCGGGGCCTGGCATGCCGCTATGGATAACAATATGAGTGTCTACGCCGCAACGTCTCAATACGCGTGCGATATCGATAGCGGTGTTACCGCCACCGACAACCGCTGCACTCTTCATTTCAGGCAGTTCGCCAATATCCATCCAGACTTTCAACAGATTCAATCCGTCGTGCAGATCCTGTGGGGTTACGCCGTCGATGTTCCATTCGCGGCTTTGCATCATGCCGGGCGCCAGAAAAACCGAGTCAAAGTCGGTTTGAAGATCGACAACATCAATGTGCTTGCCAATGCGATGATTGGGTTTGAACTCAATGCCTGCTTCCAGTAACCGCCCGATTTCATTTCTAACCACGTCCTTGGGCAGGCGGTAACCGGGGATTGTGTGCAGTGTGCCGCCGGCCTGCGACAGTTGATCGAAGACGGTGGCATGTAATCCGAGACGAGTCAGCTGCCAGGCACAGGAAAGGCCGGCCGGACCCGCACCCACAATGGCAACGCGTTTGGCTTTTGGATCCGGACATTTGGCCGGGTATGGCCAACTGTGTTCAATCGCCAGATCACCCAGATAACGCTCGACGCTGTGAATTGCCAGTGCCTGGTCATATTGCCCCCGATTGCAGGCCGATTCGCAAGGGTGCGGGCAGACTCTGCCGGTAATTGCGGGGAGCGGATTGGTGCTGACGAGGCTTTCCCACGCCTGGCGCGGATTGCCCTCATCAAGTTTGGCCAGCCAGTCCTGCGGGTCTTCTCCCGCCGGGCAGGCTGCATGACAGGGTGCGGGCCTGTGCGTATAGATAGGTCTTTGTGTGCGCCAGCTGCCGGTCTTGTAGCTGGTTGTAGTACCTGGTTCAGCATAGGCGCCGCGAGTCAGTTTTTTCATATCGGCTCCCCAATCAACCCCAGCGCATGCCGCCGCGCTTGACTGTATCGGCGCCCTCGGAATCAAGGGCGTCGGCTCCATCGCCGCACAGCTGATAACGTTTGATGTTGTGGTCAGCCAGCGCCTGAATGTGTGCCAGTTCTTCAATAGCACGGGCATCGTTTTTATTAAACAGGTGGCGAAAACGCTGTTGTTTGGACAGGTATTCGACCACCGGTTTCGACTTGCGGATCGGCATGCTGCCAATCAGTTCGCTGCGTTCGAGCTCAATTACCGGGTATAAACCGGTCTGTACTGCAAGGCGCGCTATTTCAATGCTCAAGTTACCCTCATGCCCCCAGCCCAGCGGGCAGGGGCAGTGAATCTGCAGGAAGGTTGGTCCTTCTATATCAATAGCGCGGCGCACCTTTTTACGTATATCCGACGGATAAGCCACAGAAGCGGTCGCGGCGTAAGGGATATGGTGGGCTGCAACAATGGAAAGAATATCTTTTTTCAAATGCCGCTTGCCCATGCGCGCACTGCCCGGTGGTGATGTAGTGGTCATTGCGGCGTGCGGCGTGGAACTCGAACGCTGGATGCCGGTATTCATGTAGGCTTCGTTATCGAAACAGACATAGAGCACATTGTGGCCGCGTTCCAGCATGCCGGATAATGCCTGAAAGCCGATATCAAAGGTGCCGCCATCACCGGCGAAGGCCAGTACCTTGGTGTTTTTGCCCTGCGCCTTGAGTGCTGCCTCCATGCCGGAAGCAATGGCACCGGTGTTTTCAAATAACGAATGTATCCACGGCAGGCGCCAGGCTGACTCCGGCCACGGTGTGGTGAATATCTCCAGGCAGCCGGTGGCATTGGCTATCATCACGTCAGGGCCAGCAGCTTCTGTTACCAGGCGTGCCGCCAGGGCTTCGCCACAGCCCAGACAGGCGCGGTGCCCCGGTGTGAGGCCCTGAAAGCGTGGCGGGTTAGCGCGGAGCTCACTGATCTGCGGCAGTTCTATTTCGACATCCATGCTTGTCATCCTTTAAGCGGTGATCGCTGTCTGGTCGGGGCCGCCGTCTTCCGGCAACAATCTTTCGGTATCAACGTCGAGAATGGAAAACCCGCCGGGCTTATCATCCCTGATACGCGCATGCATGCGACGATACAGGTCAAGCGGAATATCCCGGCCGCCAAGTCCTACTGCATAGCTGTATATACGCGGGCTCTCCGGCAGACTCGACAGGGCTGAGTGAACCTCAGCGGAAACAATACCGCCTGACCCCAGCGAGATGGCTCTTTCAAGTATCACCAGGTCGGTTAAATCCTTACAGATTTCGCGCAAGGCAGCCGCAGGGAAGGGGCGATAGGCACGCAGGCTTATCAGCCTGGTATCCGGCAGTTCGCTGTATGTTTCGCGGGCTTCATACAGTGTGCCATAGATTGATCCCAGGGTGATGACGCCAATACGCGCATTGTCTGGCCCATTGACACTGACAAGGCCGCCCGAGCTACGCCCGCAGATAGCTTGCCAGTCAGCATCGGCAGCAATGATCGCCTGCTCGCTATCCAGCAAGGCTTGATGGTGTGAATAGCGGGCCTCAGTGTAATAGTCTGGTGATACCAGAGTGCCAATACTGGTGGGGTTCGCAGGATCGAGTGCACGTTTGAATTTAAAGGCGGGCAGAAATTCGTCGACCTGGGCCTGATCCGGAATGTCTATTGGCTCCAGCGTATGTGTCAGCGTAAATCCATCGACACACACCATCACCGGTAATTCAGTGCTTTCGGCAATCCGGTAGGCCTGAATGGTAGTGTCCACGGCCTCCTGGTTATCAGCACAGTACAGCTGTATCCAGCCGGCATCGCGCACTGCCATTGAATCCTGCTGATCGTTCCAGATCGATAGCGGCGCCGAGATCGCGCGGTTGGCGCAGGTCATTACCATGGGTACACGCAGTCCGGCGATGTTATAGAGTACCTCACTCATTAGCAGGATGCCTTGAGAGGCACTCGCCGTATAGGTGCGAGAACCGGCGCAAGCCGCGCCCAGTACCAGGGAAGCGGCAGAGAATTCGCTTTCGACGCTGACCAGTTCACACTGCATGCTGCCGTCAGCGACCAGCCTGGCAATGTTTTCCACTATATGGGTCTGGGGTGTGATCGGATACGCTGCAACTACCTGCGGTCGGCAAAGCGCGACTGTTTGTGCAATCGCTTGCGAACCTTCCAGGGCTTTAAGCATTGGCAGTATCCTTCCACAGGTTTGCGTCTATTGTTTCCGCAGCAGCGTTAATCAGCTGGTTGTTCTTCTCCAGTATATCGCCGCTGAAACGCTCCTCAAGCGCGTGACTCAGGGCTGATCGAGGTAACAGGCCCGTCAGTGTCACGAACGCGGACAGCAAGGCGGTATTGGGCACCGGTCTGCCCAGGTGTTCCTGTGCCAGCCGTGTTGCCGGCATTGTAATCAGATGTTCGTTGTCTGTATCAAAGGTATCGGCATCGCTGCTCGAGTTCAGCAGGATGCGGCCGGATGCTTTCAAACCGTCGGTAATGCCAGTAACGTGCATCAGGGCTTCGTCCTGGATAATCAGAAAATCCGGTTCAGCCACCTGGCAGCGGCGACGTATCGGCTTGTCGTTAAGACGCACAAAGGCAACCACCGGCGCACCACGACGTTCAGCACCAAAGGCCGGGAAAGCCTGTGCGTGCCAGCCTTCCGTGAAGGCCGCCGTGGCCAGCAGGTAGGCGGCGACCACATTACCCTGTCCGCCGCGTCCGTGTATGCGTACTTCGATCATGCGCCGTTCCCCGGGTTCACAGTGACTGTGTGCCGGTTTGTGCTGAAGCGTCTGTCAGGGCGGCTTGAGCCGCCGCGAGCCTGGCTACCGGTACACGTGGCCCCGAACAAGAGACGTAATTCAGGCCGATGCAATGACAAAAACGGATCGAAGCCGGATGACCGCCGTGCTCGCCACAGATACCTACGCGGATGTCCGGCCGGGTCTCTTTGCCCCATTGTACCGCCAGCTCCATGAGTTTACCGACACCTTTGACGTCCAGGACTTCAAACGGGTTGTCCTGGAGGATGCCGTTTTCGTTATACAGGGGCAGAAACTTGTTTTCCGCATCTTCGCGGGAAAACGAGAATGTCGCCTGGGTCAGATCGTTGGTGCCGAATGAGAAAAACTCGGCTTCCTCTGCCAGGCTGCCGGCTCGCATGCATGCGCGTACTACTTCCATCATCGAACCAAACTTCAGATTGATCGGTACGCCGTACTGTTTTTCCACTGCGGAGTGTACCGCATCGACAGAAGTCTTTACTCGGCTGAGCTCCTGTGCGGTACACACCTGGGGCACCATGACTTCAGGATGGACATCAAAGCCTTCCTTGATACATTCAGCCGCTGCTTCAAGTATGGCGCGTATTTGCATGGAATAGATTTCCGGGAATGAAATGCCCAGACGTACGCCACGATGGCCCAGCATCGGATTGACTTCGTGTAACGAGCGCACCTTTTTCAGCATAACTTCCTTGCGGCCGATGGCTTCATCGACCAGGTGTGGATCAGTCGGTTGCTCGATATATGGCTGTTCACCTTCGCGGTACAGAACCTCTACGGTGTCGCGCAGTATATTCATGCCCAGCACGGTATCTTTAAGGTGCTTAAGCTGGTCGACTTCATCCATCAACTGTAGCTCACTCGGCAGAAATTCGTGAATAGGCGGGTCCAGCAGACGTATAGTCACCGGCCGCGGAGACATGGCCTTGAATATGCCCTTGAAGTCATTGCGCTGAATAGGCAGCAGTTTGTCCAGTGCCTTTTGCCGCTCTGCAGTTGATTCGGCCACAATCATTTCAATCACCACGGGTAAGCGGTCGCTGGCATTGAACATACGCTCGGTGCGGCACAGGCCGATACCCATGGCGCCGTATTTCAGCGCGCGCTCGGCATCGTTGGGCGTATCAGCATTGGCCATGACTTTCAGGGTTGACGCCTCATCGGCCCATTGCAGCAGCGTTTCCAGTTCCGAGGAGAATTCAGCCTCTATCATCGGCACTTCCCCAAGGTAGACATCGCCGCTGGTGCCATCGACAGTAATCAGGTCACCTTCGCTGATGAGGTGTTCGCCGACCGTTGCCTCGCGTTTACTGACATCAACATTAATGCCTTCGGCGCCCGCAACACAGGGCTTCCCCATACCCCGGGCGACTACAGCGGCGTGTGATGTTTTGCCGCCGCGGGCAGTGAGAATCCCCTGGGAGGCAAAAAAGCCATGAATGTCCTCAGGCTTGGTTTCTTCGCGCACCAGAATGACGCGTTCCCCGTGCCGGCCGAGTAATTCCGCCCGATCGGCATCAAACACAGCATTACCGACAGCGGCACCTGGTGAAGCGGGCAGGCCGCGTGCAACCGGTGAGGCCTTGGCCTTGGGGTCGAGGCGCGGGAATAACAGTTGTTCCAGAGACTCGGGTTGTATACGCAGCAGTGCCTGTTGTTTGTCGATCAGTCCGTCACGAACCATGTCGACTGAACTGCGCACCAGGGCAGCGGCGTTCATTTTGCCGTTACGTGTTTGCAGGCAATAGAAGCGGCCGTTTTCTATAGTGAATTCGAAGTCCTGTACTTCTTTATAATGCGATTCCAGGCGCTCGCACAGGGTAAGCAGTTCCTGGTACATGGCCGGCATTTCCTCTTCCAGCACATCGATCGTTCGAGGCGTGCGGATGCCGGCGACCACGTCCTCGCCCTGGGCGTTAATCAGGTATTCGCCGAACAGCTTGTTGGCCCCGGTATCCGGGTAGCGGGTGAAACCCACGCCGGTGGCGCTGTCATCGCCCAGATTTCCGAATACCATGGTCTGAACATTGACTGCAGTACCGTTAGCCATGTCAGGGGTGATGTTGAACTCGCGCCGGTAGTCCACCGCGCGTTTGCCGAGCCAGGAGTTGAATACGGCCTTGATGGCCAGTTCCAGTTGCTCCATCGGATCATCGGGGAAGGATTTGCCTGTTTCGCTTTCCACGACTTCCATGAAACGATCTGCAATTTCGCGCAGGTCACGGGCTGTTAGCGCCATATCTTCCGTAACGCCCGCTTTTTCCTTGACGGCTGAGAATTCTGTATCGAATGCCTCATCGCTGATGCCCAGAGCCACTTTGCCGAACAGCTGAACAAAGCGCCGGTAGGCATCCCAGCCAAAACGCTCGTTCCGGGTCTGCGCGATCAAGCCTTTCAGGGTCTCGATGTTGAGGCCAAGATTCAGAATAGTATCCATCATGCCGGGCATTGACATGGCAGAGCCCGAGCGCACCGAGACTAAAAGCGGGTTGTCGCCCCCACCAAAGACCTTGCCGGTCCTTTTCTCAAGGTCCTGCATCTGTGCGCGTACCTCGTCCATGACCCCGGCGGGCAGTTCGCGGTCCTTGTTGCCGAGATAGTCCAGGCAGCTTCTGGTGGAAATGACAAATCCGGGGGGGACGTTGATACCGATCTGGGTCATTTCGCAAAGGTTTGCACCTTTTCCGCCCAGCAGCATTTTGTCTTTACCGTCTCCGTCCTGAAATGAGAATACGTAGTTACCCGGGGTTGTCATAGAAAGCCTCTCCTGACGAGCAGCAGCATCGTGTATTAAAAAGTGCAGGAATTAATCGTGTGTTTGGAATCTGAGTCGGATCTCGAGTGGGCATTCTAGTTCAGGAAGCAAAGTTTAGATTTGATCTGGCTCAGGTAAACGGTTTGCTTATTATATCCCCGTTAGTTTTAAGGTGTAGTGGTTCAGGTCATAATGGAGCCAGGAACCACGGGGCACAGGCAATGCAAGGTCAGACTCTTATCGAAAATATGCTTAATCCAGCGGTCTATGCGCATGAGACTCGCAATATCCGCCTGGTTGAAACCCATTGCGCCTGGGTGCTGTTGACCGGGGACTTTGTGTACAAAATCAAGAAACCGGTAAATTTCGGTTTCCTGGATTTTTCCACGCTGGAGAAAAGACGGCATTTCTGTGAAGAGGAAGTCCGCCTTAATCGCCGCTTTGCCCCCGACATTTATTTAAAAGTTGTTACCCTCACAGGAACGGCTGAGCACCCCGAACTTTCGGGGCAGGGCGATGTGCTCGATTACGCAGTGCTTATGCGCCAGTTTTCTGATGGCGGGCTGCTAAGCGATCTTGCAGCGAATGGCGAGCTGCTGGCCTGGCATATTGATCAGTTGGTTCCGTGCATTGCCGGGTTTCATGAGCAGGCACCGCGCGCTCAGGCGGCTGACCCTTTTGGTGATCCATCTGACATCCATCGCTGGGTTCTGGAAAATTACCAACATATACAGCCATTGTTACGGCCTGATGACGATCACGCCCGGGTAGAGCAAATGCGTTCATGGTCGGAGAATGAATATCGGCATCTTGCCCCATTATTGGGCAGGCGTAAGAACGATGGGGCAGTTCGCGAGTGTCACGGGGACCTTCACCTCGGCAATATTACCCTGATAGACGGGCAGGTGACGCCCTTTGATTGTATTGAGTTCAACCCTCAATTGCGCTGGATCGATGTGATCAGCGAGGTTGCCTTTCTTTTAATGGATCTGGATGCCTGTGGTCAGAGTGGTTTTGCCTGGCGTTTTCTGAATGGATATCTTCAGTATGCTGGTGATTACACGGGTTTACGCGTGCTTCGCTATTACATGGTGTATCGGGCAATGGTGAGAGCCAAGGTGGCTGTGCTGCGTCGCCAGCAATTGGCTGAAACCGGGGATGCCTGTGCAAGGGCAACTGACGAGTATCTTCAGTATCTTCATCTGGCAGAAGCCTACGTGTCGAGCGGTCCGGTTAGCCTGGTAATCACCCATGGTCTGTCAGGCTCGGGGAAATCGACCGTTGCGCGAGAGCTTGCCGAGCGCATGGGTTTTATTCAGCTGCGCTCGGATGTCGAGCGTAAACGGCTGGCTGGCCTCGGGAGTAATGATAGTAGTCGATCTGGTACGGGAACGGGATTGTATACCGCTGACCAGACCAGTATGACTTATCACCGTTTGAGCGAATTGGCGGAGACAGTGCTTGAAGCAGGTTACAGTGTGATTGTCGATGCGACCTTCCTGAAGCGTGAATATCGTGACCACTTCCGGGGTTTGGCGGAAAAACTTGATGTGCCATTTCTGCTGCTTGATTGCGCCGCAGAAGAGCACGAGCTTGAAAGAAGAATCCAGTCCCGGGCAGACCGTAAGACTGATGCGTCGGAGGCAACCATTGAGGTCTTACTCGCGCAGAGAACAAGCCAGGAAGCGTTGACCGAGAGCGAGAATCAACGCGCTGTCCGAGTAGATACCGGCCGGACGGTTATGGAAGAAGTCGAGGCCGCGTTGACGAATAGACTCGGTGGGTTCGCTGCTACCTGAGGGTGCTGAATACCTGAAGGCGCCCGGTGACGAATGTGTTACTCCTCACCGGGCCCTTTTTTATAGCAAGGCTTTAAACTTTAAACTCGTTCACCAGTGACTGTAGCTGGCGCGCAACCTGCAGCAATTCGTGGCTGCTTGAGGCTGTCTGCTGGATGCTTGTTGCGGAGTCGTTGGAAATATCCCGAATTGCTACCACGTTGCGGTTGATCTCCTCGGCGACCGCACTTTGTTCTTCTGCGGCGCTGGCAATCTGGGTATTCATGTCGCTAATTTCCACTACGGCAGAATCAATCGCATTAAGTGCTTCCCGGGCTTCCCCTGACTTGGCCACACTGTCTTCCGACTTGCTCTGCCCGGCTTCCATTGCAGCCACGGCGTTACGGCTGCCCTGCTGCAGTCGATCGATCATGGCATGTATCTCTTCGGTTGACTGTTGTGTGCGGCTCGCCAGGGTGCGGACTTCGTCAGCAACTACAGCAAAACCGCGGCCCTGTTCGCCCGCACGTGCGGCCTCGATGGCAGCGTTGAGCGCCAGCAGGTTGGTCTGTTCGGCGATGCCGCGTATGACATCCAGCACGGTACCGATATTTTCACTTTCACTTTCCAGTTCACGGATGATGTCTGTCGCCTGGTTGACTTCGCCGGAGAGGCTCTGTATCGAACTGGCAACTTCATGGACCACAGAACCACCATTATTTGTAGCGTTGTTGGCACGCTCGGCGGCCTCTGCCGCAGCGGCCGCATTACGCGCAACTTCCTGCACGGTAGCCGACATCTCTTCGATAGCGGTGGCGACCTGATCAATTTCCTGGTTCTGCTGTTGAATGCCGCTGTTCGACTGGTTCATGGTGACCGCTGACTGTTCCGCATTATTGCTGACCTGGGTGGTCGCGCTGATGACTTGTGAAACCAGGGCGTTCATTTTCTCGATCATCAGGGCAGTCTGATTGGTGATCGCGCCGAGCTCGTCGTTGCTGGAGCTGCTGGGCTGTTCTGTCAGGTCACCATCTGCAAAATGGGCTATAGAATCACCGAGTTGCTCCAGGGCGGTTCGCGTCGAGAAATAGAAACCGGCAAACAGATAGGCGAGCATGCCGATTGCCAGCGTTGCCAGCAGAATCAGCTCCAGTTCCTCGTACCTGGTATGCGCAATGCGGTCCTCAAGCTGCGCGACCAACTCGGCTGTGAGACGATCGTGCAGGTGAAAAACTTTTTCGATAGCTGCGGTGCCATTCTCAAAGTAGGTGCCGGCATCAAGTGACAACTGCCCGGTGTCGGTGATGCCCGTACGGGCGACGTTCAGATATTCGCTGATAGTGTGATCCATGGCTTCGAAGGATGATGAGAGTTGATCCTTCAGCGTGTTGTGAGCGGCAAAGATTTCATGGAAATTGGTTTCCAGGTAATGCAGATCGCTGGCAGCGCGCCCTGCAGATACCTCAAGTAAAGTCCGTTGACGCTCATCAGCATGGCCGGCCATCAGAATGTCAGCTCCCTGGGCGCGCATGTGGCCAAGCGATTTGGCAAGATCCGGAAGGCGAAGGGCGAGGCTGTCAACAAAGTAAAAGTTATCGGCGTCGTTATACAGGCCGGTTTTTTGTCCGGTGCGTTCCATCAGGCCGATCAGTTCATCGACAATAGCCGTGTATTTATCGAACACGCTGGATGCAGGACTGTCAAAGGCTGAAGCGTTGGTGTTGTTCCACGCGTCCTGCAAGTGTCTTGTCGACAGGGCGTCGAACTCCGAAGCCAGTGTGCTTTCCAGCTCAGCCAGTTGCCTGAACGACTGATCGACCAGCTTGCGTGCCGACATAATCCGGCTTTCGACTTCCGTGTTGCCTTTCAAAAACATGCCCGTCAGATCGCGTGTTTTGGCGACATTCTCGATCATGGGCCGGATGGCTGTAAGATAATCTAGTCCGACGCGTTCCTGTTCGGAATGGCGAACTGTTTCAGCGCGCTCCATATAGAGGACGCCTGTCAGGAATAATAACGGGATCGAAATGATGATTCCGATTAGCATGAACTTCTTGCCGAAATTCATACGGTTGAGGAGTGTGGCAGCTGGAATCATCAGCGCAGGTATTGATTTTGTCATCGTCACTTCCTTTGGTGTAGCGCC
>JBHPFC010000004.1:0-67559 GCA_042576405.1 Pseudomonadota bacterium
GGTTCCTTAGGTCGCCGGTAAAATGAGGTATAACAACCACACCCAGTTAGCCGCTGCGCGGCTGGGACGCGGCCAACTGCGCCGCGCCCCTGGTGTGAAACGTTAGATTGCGAAATATATGTTGGAAAAGATTACTTTCGAGAAAAAACTTGGTATAGATTCCAACGACAAGAAATGGCGTGGCCTAAAGATTATGACGGTGTCGTTTCTTGTTGCTCTCGGTGGAGGCATATTGGCGTTCATTGGCTTGGGTAAATTAGGCTACTGGGTTGTGGTCTCAGGCGTACTAGGTGGGTTCATTGGTATGGCCATGCACTTTTATGCAATGTTTTCTCAGTTTTTTAAATCAGGGCGGTAGTAGTGAAATCTAACCAATCGCTCAAGTCGGGGACGCCGCAAAGCGGCGCCCATTAGCTCAACCGTTATGTGTAAAACCAGCGCCTTTGACTGTCCCGAAATAGACATACAATAAATGTTACTCACCTTTAATGACTTTACTCGAATACTGATAATTACCATTGCAGGACTCCTAACTTCTTGTGCTATCTCTCCATCATATGTTTCGGTAATGGGTGCAGATGAAAAAAGCCCTGATAAAGTGGCTTATGTCACAGACTACGGTATACCCAAACAATATCTTTTATGGCTTTATGCTGTAGATGGGCAAAAAGTTATAAATACAGGTGCAATTGGAAATATACATTATGCAATGCATCCGGGTTCTCATACGTTATGGGTTTTAGCTCCAGCTGCAATGGGCGGGCCTTGGGCAGGAGGAAGAGTAAGTCCCAATAGGTGTTTTGTTTTTAATGTCGATTTAGTTGCTGGTAAGACATATAACCTAGAATCCTTTAATAAAGGTAAGGGTGCAAGATTAATTTGGGGTGACTCAGAGGGTATGTCCTATTTGGGGGAATTGGTGGACGAATCAGAATGGACTTGTTACTGGGATAAATAACTTTTTAAATTATGAATATCAGTTTTTTTGCTGTTAGAACAAATCATTTATTTATACCTTCGTATTAAACAATCCACACATAACAAAGCGCTCCAGTTGACGATCAAAAGCGCCGTTTCGCTATGCTACACTCTACTTTTGGTCGACAACTGAGCTTAAGCGTTAGGCGTAAAAAGAACATGCCATTTATAGAAATTGAAAGAATATGGACTGACGATGATGAGATGGTGCAATTAGATGTGCGGATATCTAATGATGTACAGGTAGGTAAACAAGATTTTTACATTTATCCTGAAGATTTATCAGAATTCGGGATGAATCTCCAAGGGTTTCCTAAAACAAGTAATGATGAAGTAAAACTCGAATACGGAGAAGACCCAAAGTATTACTGCTATTTTTCTCTGAATGCTTTGGTTCTAGATGGTGTTGGACATTCTGCGATTGAGGTCACCTTTGACAATCGCCTAGATCCACCGTCACAAGCACAAGTGCATTTTTATATAAAATGCGAACCTGCAACAATTAATGAATTTGGAAGAAAGCTGGCTTCATGGGCAGGCGAAATGAAAGAGCATTTTAGGTATGAATGGAAAAACGCCTAACAATAAGCTCAAGTCGTTCGCTGGCGCTCACTGGGACGCTGCGCCGCGATGCGGCTTGCGCCTTTTAGCAAAACGTTATGCGCCATGGCTAACATGAAGAGGACGCTTATCAAACGTGCAGGAGTGATCCTAGGCTTGGTAGCTATCCTGGTGATTGGAATATTTTTCGTTGCCGACTACGCCAATGTAACAGAGCGAGAAGTTACGTCTTGGATTGAAGCTGATATTCCGATAGGTGCAACTAAAGACGAAGTTATTGCATTTTGCGAAAAAAGAAATATAGATCACTCTGCTTATTACAGGCCAGAACTGAATTATGAGAAGACTCGCACTATATCTGCATCGGTAAAAAGTAAATACACGTTCTTGTTAGAAAGCGGTGTATACATAACATTCGAGTTTGACGGGTCAGATAGACTAGAAAGTTATGAAGTAGACGAAGTCTTTACATTCTTATGAGTACGAAATGGCGCATAACAAGTCAGCCCAGACCGACGAGCTTTCCGCGCGCGGCTGGCTTCCACCATTATGTGTCTGAGGTCAACGTCCGCTATCGATCCAGTACTCTCTCGTGACTTTGGATATTGTCGATGCTACGAAGAGCGCAATCGGTTGGAAAATGCCTTATTCTAACGGCTCCAATCCTAGAACTATGTAGAGGAGAATACGAGTGGCTAAGCCCAATTACGCTTTTGAAAAGCGCCAGAAAGAAATCGCCAAAAAGAAAAAGAAGGAAGAGAAGCGCTTGCAAAAAGCAAGGGTAGACGATAGTCAGCCGCAGGATGTTCAGCCTATATTAGGAAATGACGATAAAGCGGTAACAACCGGCGACACATAGCAAAATAATCGAAGTTAATGAATATTAAATACACAAAGGAAAACATGGCATGAGTACAGGTACAGTAAAGTGGTTCAATGCAGACAAGGGTTTCGGATTTATTACCCCAGATGATGGTGGTAAGGATCTATTTGTTCATCATTCAGAAATTCAAAGTGGCGGTGGATATGCAAGTCTTAATGATGGTCAGAAAGTAGAGTATGAAGTTGGGCAAGGCCAAAAAGGGCCGTGTGCTAATAAGGTTGTGCCCCTCTAACTCTCCCAATCAATCTGGCTTGAGTAAGGATCAACACATAACAACAGCGCCCAGTTAGTCCCTGCGGGGCTGGGACGCTCCGCTTCGCTACGCTCCCCTGGCGTTGGACGTTATAAGACATATGTTTAAAGTACTACTGTTTATAGTTGTGGTAGGTTCAATCTCCTGAGCCGCTTCGCACCTGGGACGCGGCAATCAGCGCCGCGCCCCTGGTGTGAACCGTTAGCTATTTCTTTGAGAAGAACAACCCGAGGTTAGTGGACTGTGGAGAATCTAGTACAATATTTGCTTGACGAAGGGTCTCTTTGGGTGCCGAGAGTAATCGGAGTTGCAGTGATATTCGTTGTTTTCTTTACCCTTGTGAAAATAATAAAAAGAATAATCACTAGTGCCGCTGAGCGATTAAAATTTGATAGAGATCTCACTTCGCTACTTGCTCGCACAAGCAGTATTACCCTTATAATCTTTGGCTTTGTTACTGCGCTCGGAACGTTGGGTATAAATGTGTCCGCGCTAGTGGCCGGTCTGGGGTTGACGGGATTTGCAATTGGCTTCGCTCTGAAAGATGCTATTTCCAATCTTCTCTCTGGTGTCCTCATATTGCTATATCGACCATTCAAGACAGGAAACCGTATAAATATATCGGGTTACGAGGGCACCGTTATTTCTATTGACCTGCGATACACGGAGCTTGACTCTGAGGGGAATAAGGTGCTCATTCCAAACTCAAAATTATTCACTGATCCAGTCACTGTTCTTCAGTAGCGACAATCGATAATTTTGTGATTCCGAGGAAAATAGCTAACCAGACGCTGCACCCGACCTCCTGCGTCGGCGGGTGAGCTTGGCCGTGAGAATTCATGGGAGGGAATAGATGTGACTGAATGTTGTGATTCAAATATATCGGACTGTAATCCTCCGAAAAAGGCTTGTTGCCCGGTAAACGGGAAGGAGTATGGCGCCGTTGGAGTTAAAACGATTCTCCATCATCTGGCCGAGCCTTGGAGCAAGAACGTGAAGGATCAGTCCTATTACTATTGTACGGACGCCAATTGTGATGTTGTTTATTTCGGCCAGGATTTATCGGTTATCCCAAAGTCTTCTCTGCGTACAAAAGTCGGTATAAAGGATCCCTCGCCTGAACGGGTTGTCTGTTACTGCTTCGGCGTTTCATACGTGGCGGCGGAAAATGACGAACGTGCTAGGGAGTTTGTCACGGAAATGACGAAGCAATCTCTCTGTTCATGTGAAACCAGTAATCCGTCCGGGCGTTGTTGCCTCAAGGACTTTCCAAAGCAATGAGTCCTAACGACAGCGCCCAGTTAGCAGCTATTAGGCTGGGATGGCGCAAACAGTGCGCTGCCCCTGGAGCTGGACGTTGCATTTCAAGATGGATATAAGTAAATCTATAAGATTCACTCTGCTAACTGTGCTCTTGCCGATCATACTCGTAGGTGGGGTATTAGTGGGCAGTATTTATAAGGAGATATAGATAGTGACTACGGCTTTTCAGAGCTTTATCTAAAAGCTGAGCAGGAAGTGAAACGCAACAATACAATCGAGTGAGCCGATAAATAGAGCGTGCAGCACGCGATGAAGTTGAGGCCTTTAAGTACTACGGTTAGCAGCTCATCGGATGGCAGGCATATGCTTAATAAGGTTTGTTTAAGTGGCGAGAAATGGCAAAAGACTGTTTTTGTGATAGTGCTTTGTCTTGGTATTTTTGGAGGGCCTAAAATATCGTATAAATGGGTGGAACTCAATGAAGTATGGACAGGTAGTGCGACGTGTAATGAGATTACTATCTAGGTTGTTGCCGAGGAGTGAGTCCAAATAGGCGATCGCAGCTGAAGAATCGCGCAACCGGGCGACACTGCACCATGTTTACAATCGTTACCGCCGGTTTAATTTAACATTATAAGTTAATATGAAACGCATACTATCAATAGCACTTTTTATCGGTTCACCAGGAAACGCCCTGGCCGGAGATTTAAAGCCATTCATGTCAGATGGCTGTAGTTCCTTCCCTGATGGAACAATCGAGCACAACACCTTATGGCTTGATTGCTGCGTTGAGCACGATAAGGCCTACTGGGCGGGCGGGACCTATGAAGACAGGGAAGTAGCAGACAGGGCACTCAAAGAATGTGTAGCAACTGTAGGTGAGCCGCAAATTGCAGAAATAATGCTGGCGGGCGTGCGTGTTGGCGGGTCACCCTATTTTCCAACCAGGTTTCGGTGGGGGTATGGTTGGCCCTATTTTAGAGGATACAAGGAGTTAACAGGTGCGGAGAAGCAGGAAGTGGAGAAAATGATTAGAGGTCGTTTATAAGAAAGGCGCTCACCAGACATCTTCCCCGCCACCTGGTTTGGTAGTTGGGTTTCCTGTCCATGGATAATGTGATATTAAATCAGCCACACAAGCGGCGTAATAGCTGATCAGAAATGTAGATGCGGAGAAGTAGCGTAGTGGAAAAGACTGACAATATGCCGATATGGGTTTTTCTTGCGTTTTCGAGTATTGCAACGCGAAAGGCGGCCTTGTTGCTGATTTGGGCCTGCGCTGTATTTTCCATCTACTGCATTCCCTGGTCCATGTTTTTCGCAGGTCAGGATTGGGTTAAAAAACTGTTCCTGATCGAAGACTGGAGTTGGATCGCTATGATGGCTCCTATTACGCTCTGGTATTGGTTGAGTTTAAGATGGGTTGATCACAATATGGGCTGGGCAGATCCCGCTCAGGATAAAGGTTAGCAACCCTGAAGGAAGCTAATATTATCAGTCTGCCTGCTATTGGTGAAGGTGCTCAATATAAGCAGAAACCCAAACAGTGCATGGATAATTCCCGCTTTTCATTAGGGCATTCGGTTGCCCGATCTCTAGCCGGGGGCTTGTCGAAAAATACAATGGCGCCGACCTCGGAAAACCTTTGTCACTAAAGACCGAAACCATGCGACTAAAAACAGTTCTGCAGACGACTCGCCCGTCATTTCTTGTTTTAACGCCTGTGTGTGTATTTTTAGGGTTATCCACTTCACTAACATCCCGGTCGCCGACAGATGGTTTTCTTTTACTTGTTCTTATGCTTGGCGCGATTTCCGCCCATATAGGTGTAAATGCGCTTAATGAATACTACGACTTTAAAAGTGGACTAGATTTAAGAACAGAAAAAACCCCGTTTAGTGGCGGTAGCGGTGCCCTACCGGCTAACCCGGGCGTGGCTGGTTTAACATTAATTGTTGGTCTCGCATCGTTGGTGTTGACAATAGCTGTCGGAATCTATTTTGTTCTGGAACGTGGCATTCATGTCTTGCCGATTGGCCTCGTTGGCGTGGGATTGATAATTACGTATACGCAATGGATTAACAGGTTGCCATTGCTATGTCTGATTGCGCCTGGCCTTGGGTTCGGAGTCCTGATGGTGGTGGGAACTCATGTGGTACTGGGAGGAGAGCATTACAAGCTCACCTGGCTGGTATCGCTTGTACCGTTTTTCCTGGTAAATAACCTGCTGTTGTTAAATCAGTACCCCGATATAAAAGCCGATGCCAGTGTTGGGCGAAAGACGTTTCCAATTGCTTTTGGCGTTAAAAGAAGTAACCTCGTTTATGCATTATTTATGGTGGCAGCATATTCATTGCTACTACTTCTTGTTGTTAAGGGGTATGTACCAGACCTGGGTGTTATCGCTTTAATACCCATGGGGCTGTCATTATTTGCGCTTGCCGGGGCGGTTAAATACACACTGGAAATAGGCAGTTATCCACGATACATGGGTGCGAATGTCGCGGCGGCAGTATTAACTCCCCTGTTGCTTGGTATCTCTATGATCTATGGTTAATGATGATGTCTGTCAGGCAACGGTAAATGATGCCTGGTTTACTATGGGTGCATGTTCAGGGCTGGCGATGAAAAATATGAATGTTTTAGATAGAGGGAAAATCACTGTTGTGTCTGATCAAGGTGCGTTGCAGTGACGATTGTGCGTGAATACCGGGTTGAAGATAAACAGTGTCTGCATATGTTAGCCATGCAGAATTACGCCACCCTGATGCCTGAAAGTCAGTCAGTAGAATCACCTGATAATGGCTCAGAGACCTATTTTGAACATATTCTGCAGATGCAGCTTGGTGGCAAGGGCTTCATATATGTGGCGGAGGAAAACGACAGTTTGTCAGGGTTTGTCTGTTTGCTTGCGCCTGTGCATCCCGTGGAGGGCGGGAGTAATGAAGCGCCTTATGGCTTTATGTCTGACCTTTTCGTTGTACCAGATCGTCGCAGGGAGGGCATTGCTACCCTGTTGAATGCGCAGGTGGAAAAACAGATGCGGGCGCTGGGAATTACGCAGCTGGCATTGAGAGTAGCGGCGAGTAATGTCACGGCCCGTGATTTCTATCGCCGGGAAGACTATAGCGAGCAGTTTGTGGTGATGTCGAAGCAGATCAGGCCGTAGCGTGCTCCATGGTGACATGTCGGTGCGCAGGTTCTTCATCTACCCAGGCATTTCCATGTTCGCTGACGAGTGCGCGTGCACGTTTTGCCAGTGCCGGATCAAGGTTCGCCGCACGTTGTAGAGCGGTTATTCCCGCATTTACCGAGCTACTGCGAAGCAGTGCCAGTCCGCACGCAAAACAGACTTTGGCATCATCAGAATTGTATTTGTACATCTCCTTGTAGATGGCGATTGCCCTCTGTTGATCGACAAACTGGGGTGCAAGCTTGACAAATTTCAATGCAGACTCACCGCGCAGCCCCTGTTCCTGGGCACGTTTTTTCAATTGATCGAAGCGGAATTCGTGATTCTTATAGCGTGCATGTGCGTCTCGCCATTGCGTTTCGATAGTATTTTGCCAGTATGTGTCCAACTGTTTAAGGATTTCCTTATTGCTGAAAAGAGTATCGAAGGCGCTTTCGGCAGGCAGGCCGGGCCAGGCAAGTTGGTCTATGCGCAGCTCGGCGAGAAGATCCCGCACTCCGGTCTGTTGCTGTTTGCCAAAAGCCTGGGCTTCCAGCAACCAACGCTCCGCGTGTTTCTTGTTCAGCGTTTTATGCAGCAGCAGGGGCAGGTGACTGAAAGCCTTGACTACTGGCGTCGGGCAGCGATCGGCGGCTTTGAATATCATCGGCCAGTACTGTTTGTCCAGGAAGGCTGTTGCGACCAAATGGTTGGCAAGATAGTCAGCGGTGCTCCGTTCATCGCTGTTGTCCAGCACCCAGCGGCTTTGTTGTTGGTGCCAGTCCGCGCGCAGCCTTATGCTCAGATGTTCTATATGCGTGGCTAACCATTCTACCGGGTTCAGAAATAGCCTGGACAGTAACGAATCGTTGCTCTTAAGCGCACTGATGATAAGTGGCCAGTCGTTGGCGGCCTGGACCAGCCAGCCCGATAGACAGGTTTTCTTGTTTGCTGCGACTGCGACAGCGCCGGCCAGGCCGAGTCGGAACTGGCCTCTGCCAAGGAAGAATAGCAGCGGTGCTCCGGCACATAGAGTGTGTCTGTGATAGATTGGCACTGCCCAGACGGGTGTACCGACGATATTTAGCTCGGTGCCCATTGAAAGGTTGATGTGGGTTACAGGTTTAATACGGAAGTGGTTCGAGCGCCGCTCCAGCATCTTGAATATTTCCGGAGACTGTTCAGGCTTGAGTCTGACGCCCTCTGGTTGTTCCGGGTGAATATTCAGCAGCTGCCAGGTAAGGTATGCGCTGAAAGCGGCAACCCCCAGCATGCACTCAAACATGAACCAGTCGAGCGGCCCTTGAATATGGTTGTATATATAGATGGCGCTACTGGTGGCAGCAATCAGCGACAGAGCAGGACTCAACATCAGCAGGCAGCCGGCTGAGTTAGCCAGGACGAGAACAGTTGTGCGCAATCGTTCGGAGCGATTGAGCAGGTGTCCAAACTGTTGATATATTGTATCGGTGATCATTGTGATGCTCCCACTTCCCGCATTCCGTGTATAAAGAGTATGGCGTCAGAGTGGTGTAATAATCAGCGATCAACTTCACATAGCCGGGTAACCAAACTGTGAGGTCGGTCGCAGTTTTTGCACCTGTGCCATAATTCGCGTTTTGAATACCCGGTATTGAAAAACGGAAACCATTACGTGTCGATCAGAAGCAATAGAGTGTCAAGCCCCCGGTGGGCCGCGGCAGTTGACAGATCTGGGCAATCGTCCATTAGGGGCGTTTCTGTTCGCTGACCCGGGTATGCGGCGAGGTCCGGTAGAGCTGGCCTGCATTCTTCCGGGCCAGGCTATGTTTAAGTGTGCGACCGAAGACCTGGCGGGTTCGCCGGGCGGGATCTGGGGGCGTCGATCTGTTTTCCAGGTTGGCGGTAAACCGCTACTGGTTACCGAGGTTTTCCTGCCCGCTGTCGAAGCTGCGTCTTGATTTCCAGTCGGCCAGCGTCTGGATATAAGGTGGTTTTCCGTTGTCGAGAAACCATGAGTCCACGACATAGCGTTCGCCACTGTTTCTTTCCCGGATAACTGCGCTCCAGTGCGAGAAAATCAGCAGGGTGCGTACTTCCCTGGCTTCAACAGCATGCCATCTCAGCAGCTCATCGGCTTCCAGCAAGCGCAGGTAGGTGGTGGTATTTATTGACTCTGAAATGCAGTCGAGCTGTCCGGGCAGGCCGGCACCAGCCGCGTTTTCACCGAGATCACGCCAGGTTCCGGTGATCCCGCCGACCTCGGTTTCCAGCGCGGCAATTGCCTGGCGGATTTGTAGGCGCTCGTCTTCCGGTGACGTGGCGGGTTCGAGAAACAGATTGCGCACCATTTGCCATTGCCTGCTGCTGAGATGCACTGTCTGTCCCTCGTCACAATGATAATCAGTGCAGCTGAAAAACGGTGCCGGTGTGGTAGCGGTTACCGTTGCGACCGACAAGCAGGTAAGATAGAGGCTGACAGTGAGAGCGTGTTTTACTCGTAACATTAGTACAACATAGAAAATATCTGACATAAATACCAGTGTTCTGAATGATGGATAAACTTCGTCAATATGCCCACCTGATGCGCTTGCACAAGCCTATCGGTATTCTGCTGCTGATGTGGCCAACGGCATGGGCGCTGTGGATCGCGGGTGAGGGCTATCCAAATCCGCTGGTGGTATTTGTATTTGCCGGTGGGGTTGTATTGATGCGTTCGGCCGGCTGTGTGATTAATGATTTTGCAGATCGCGACATAGATCCTCACGTTACGCGCACCCGGGATCGGCCTATTGCAGCGGGCAAGGTGACTCCGAAAGAGGCGCTGGTATTGTGTGCCGTGCTGTGCCTGGCGTCGTTCGGCCTGGTGCTGTTGATGAACAGCTTGACCGTCTGGTTGTCGCTGGCTGGCGGTTTTCTGGCGGCTACGTATCCATTTATGAAGCGCTATACGCATCTGCCGCAGGTTTATCTGGGTGCTGCGTTTGGATGGGCAGTGCCGATGGCCTTTGCGGCGCAAACCGGTGGCGTGCCCAAGACAGCGTGGTTGCTGTTTGTTGCAACCATTCTATGGGCTACGGCCTATGACACCATGTACGGTATGGTTGACCGGGAAGACGATTTAAAGATTGGTGTTAAATCGACGGCCATTCTGTTTGGCGAGTCAGACCGCTTGATCATAGGCGTTATCCAGGTGCTGTTTCTGTTGGCACTGGTGTTGTCCGGACAGAGCGCCGGGCTGGGAGGCTATTATTATTTCGGTTTACTACTGGCCACGGGATTGTTGCTTTATCAGCAATATCTGATTCGTGAACGCAAACCTTCAGCGTGTTTCCAGGCTTTTTTGAATAATAACTGGGTTGGTGCCGCAGTGTTCGGTGGTATCGTGCTGGACTATCTGGCCAGCCTTAACGGCTAGCCAGACCCAGAAAGCCGCTATCAGGCGGGCAGGAAGTCGATGGGGTAGGTAATTGTTACGCTGTCTACCGGCTTGGCGCCGAAGTTGATCATCTTGATGCGGGCCAGTAGTTTTCGTTCAAGGGCCTGGTCACTTAGCTCACTGGACACCAGTGTAATGCTGGTGACTTTCCCGGACGGTGCGATGCTTAACTGGACAACCAGTTTGCCTTGCAATGTTGGGTCTTTACGTAGAGCACGATTATAAATATTGAATATGGCGCTCTTGTTCTTGTCGAATACGATCTGAATATCTTCCTGGCTACGCGATGCACCGCGCGCGTTCTTGGATTTTTTCTTCAGTGAGGTTTTGACAATCGAGCTTTTTACCTCGGTGGCGGTGCGTGCTGCCAGCTGGGTGGATCCGGTGCTGCGGCTCATATTCGAAGTATTGATGCCGGCGCTTCCACTGCCTACCTTTGAGGTAACCAGGGCGCGTTCGGTTTTCTTCGCGGTAGAGCCACTGTCGTTCAGGCGACGCGAGCCTTTCAGCTCGTCAACGGATTGATCGCGCAAGTCGGCGAGGGAATCCTGTAGCGCCAGCAAGCCAGCCGATGAGGCTTTCTTGCGGGCTTGTTCAAGTGCATCGACCGGCGGTTTCTTCGGTTTCGGTTCCGGCTTCTTTGCCACCTTGGGTGGCTCTTTTTTCTTCGGCAGCGGCTTTTTCTTGGCAACCGGTTTCGGTTCCGGTTTCTTTTCCACTACCTTAGGCTTGGGTTTCGGCTTCGGCGCAGTGCGTTTTTCGAAAATCAGTTTGGCGACGCGTGGTGGAAGTTCGACTTCCTGCTCCACAGGCTTTTTAAACGTCGGTAGCATCGGGATGGCGATACCCAACGCAACGGTCAGCGCCAGAACGATCGTCACTACCTTACGGAAGCGGCGTTCATCCTCGGCTGAAACCGACCAGGGCAGTGAGAGTGAGTGCGAATAGACCATTGTTGTCCTAGCTCTCCTGCGCAGCGGCTTTTTGCATGACCGCCAGTGAAATCTTGCCGTATCCGGCTTCCGTACAGCTGGCCATGACTTTCTTCAGCAGCTGATAGGGAATGTCCTTGCTGCCCATGATGGTGACTTCGGGCGCGGCTTCACTCGATGTGTTGGCAGCCAGCAGGCGACGCTGATTTTGCTGTTCGAGTGCAGTCTTCAGTGCGTCGATCTGCAACGTGCCGCCAGTCTGCAGGTCAGCGACCAGAGCGACCCGGGTACCCTGAACCAGGATGTCGCGTTCGGTAACCATGACGACGACATTCTGCCGGGGTTTTTCCTCGGCGATGGATTCCGGCAGATCAACATTCTTGGTGCTGGGCAGGACTTCACCTTCCCCGGAGTTAACCAGGAGAAAAAACACCAGGATGGTGAAGATATCCATCAGCGAGACCAGGTTGAAGCCTGGTGCACCTTTGTGGCGCTTGTGGTGGCGCTGCATACGTTTGGCGCGACGCGACATTTTCATTTTATTTGTCCTTGCCGGCTGCTGTTCGGAGCTTTCCCGGCGGTGCATCTCCTATGGAGATGGCCGGGAACAGTTCAGCAGTAATCATTTCATCACCCTGTTTGACCTGGGCGACGCGCAGCGTGTCCATCATTTCCACCAGGCGCTGGTAAGGGGTATCGGTTTCCAGCAGCAGGGTGATGTCGGTCTTTTCGGGCATGCGTGCCTTGATCTGTTGCAACATGTCAGAGACTTCTGCGAGGTGGCTGCCATCATCGCTGACGGCTATTAACTTCAGGCGGCCGCGCTTGCGGTCACCGATCTCGATGACGTCCTGACGCACGATGACTTCGAGGTGCAGCTGTTCCTTCTCGTCTTTGGCCGCCTGGCTGGGATTGCCCGGCACTGGCAGGTTAAGGTTGAGAATAGTGATGCGCGAGAACACGGCCGTAATCAGCAGGAACGGCACGAGGATGACCATCAGGTTCATAAAGGCCGTGATATTGACCTCGGCCGGTTCGGCCAGAACATTCTTGCGCCAGCGACGTTTCATCAGGCAGAGGCTCCCTTGCGCTCGGTCATGATGTTAAGGAACTTGACCGAGGCCATTTCCAGACTGTCTACCAATTCGGTCGTTTTGGTCTGTAACACTGTGTAGATCAGCAGCAGCGGGATCGCCGCCATCAGCCCGAAGGCTGTGGTGTTCATGGCTACCGAGATACTGGCAGACAGCATGTCGGCTTTCTCGGCGGGGTTGGCGTTGGCAACCGCGGTGAATGCCTGGATCAGGCCCATGATGGTGCCCAGCAGGCCCAGCAGGGTGGCGATGTTGGCAAAGGTGGCCAGGTAGTGAGTGCGTTTTTCCAGCCGGGGCACAGTTTCCATCAGGCCCTCTTCCATGGCGACTTCGACGTCGTCACGGCGAACATGGTCACCGGTGCGATCGAGGCCGTAACGCAGGATGCGGCCCAGCGCGGCTTTGGATTTTTCGGCGACTGCTGACGCCTGGCGGTAATTACCGTCCATTATCAACGGCATAACCTGCTTCCAGATGCGCTGGTTGGTGGCACGTGCCGCCGTGAGGTAGATATACCTCTCCACTGCAATAGCGGTGCCCAGTGCCAGTACCACCACGATGGGGTACATAAACAGGCCGCCTGACTGGAAGAAAGTCACGATACTTGGGTAGATGTCCATGGTTAACTCCTTAGAAGTTCCTGATATTTTTCGGGAATTGGGTCAAGTTCTTTAGTCCGTTTTGCGAACTGTGTCGAAATAATCGAGTTTTCGTCTGAAAACATCGGGATCGACGGGCTGCAGGGCTTCATCAACCAGGCTGTTGACCGGGCGACCGGGTACCTGGCCGGCGTCCGGGTCTTTCCAGGGCACGATAAACAGGGCCTTGGGTAACTCGCGGTTGCCGAAAACCGACATGCCGTCGAGTTCCAGCTGCTGCTGGGCGAAAGCCGGTAAGGCGGCGGATAACAGCAGGGTGGCGGCAATCGTGGCTCGGAATGTGATTTTCATGGTGTTGCGCTCGCCTGTGCCGAGCCACTGCGGCGCTCAAGGTCGACAACCCAGCGGTTAACGTCCTCGTCACTGCCGCCTTCCAGCTCCAGGAAACGTTTGTAATGCTGCAGCGCCGGGCCGGGCTGTTGCAGGTATAAATCGTAGAGAATGCCGATATTGCGGTGTGCCAGACCGTAGTCGGGGTCAAGCTTCAATGCCTGGTTATAGGCATCCAGTGCAGCATCAAACTCACCCTGTTCGCGGTACAGAATGCCGAGTTGATGATGTGCTTCGGCGCTGGAAGGGTTGAGCTCGATGGCCTTGCTGAATGCTGCTTGTGCGGCTTCGTTGTCGCCCGCGTGCCGGTGGGCGATGCCTAGATTGATATAGGGGCCGGCATGTTTGGGTCGCTTGGCAATGAAGTCATTAAGCACGGGAATCGCTGCCTGGTAGTCACCGCTCTGCATCAGCACCAGCGCATTGTCGTAATCGCGTGGCAGCTTTATGGCCGGTTTTGCCTCTGGTGTATCGGCGCCCGGGGCGCGCACTGATTTGCCACTGCAGCCAATGAGCAGCAGCGAGGCGAGGCACGCGATTAACAGCTTATTGCAGTACGGCAACAAAATTCTCACCCTTTTCCTGTTTGGCATAGCGGACTGGCATCAGTTCGGCCAGGGTTGCCAGGCTCTTCTTGACCCATTCGTCGTACACGCCGTCGCTGGTGCGCTGAATGTTGGTTTCATGCACGACAATAGCTTTCTCCTCGAAAGGATAGGCCTGTTCCTCGAGCAGAATCTCGTACTGTTCAAGCTCCTCGGCGTTCAGGTTGCGAGGCCGCTGGGATGCCATCAGTGACTCGCCGAAATCGGTATAAATTTCACCGATACGGTACGTGGATTCAGTCGTCACTCCTGCTACCTCGTAGGCAGCAGCCAGTTTGTATCCCTTGATAGCGGCCTGCATGTACTTTTTCTTGCGGGCCAGATTTTTCTTCAGTGGCTCTTTCAGCTGCACCTGTTTGTAGGCCAGATAGCTGTCGCTGACCAGTGCCAGTTGAGCGTGTGCAGCCAGGTAGCGGGTACGCTGATTGCGTTCTCTGCCAGCGCTGCTGTCAGCTTCGACCAGCTGTTTTTGCCAGTAACGCTGTTTGTCGGTTTGTTGTGCTTTTCCATAGAGTAAAACCAGCTGGTAACGCGCTTCCATGGCTGATTCGACCGGCCGTGGATAGCGTTTGATAAAGCGTTTGTAAGCTTCAATGGCCTGGTCGTCACGTCCGGCTTGCTGGTAGAGCGTGGCAGTGGTCAATGTCGCCTCACGTTTCAGCTGCGGATCTGTTTCCGTGTCGGCTATGCGTGCAAATTCACCTGCGGCCTGGAGTGGTTGATTGTTCTCCTGGTAGAGCACAGCGAGTTTACGTGTTACGTCTGGCTGCAGTTTGTTGTTGGGATTATTGCGGCGCCAGCGTTCCAGGATCTTGATCGCGTTGGGCCACTGTTTGAGGGCGATGTAGGCTGCTGCAGCATCGTACTGGGCAGTTACGTTGATAGTTGAGCCTGGTACCGCGTCGGCAATGCGCAGGAAGTGCTCGGCAGCACCGGCCATGTTACCTGCGGCCTTTTCCTGTTCGCCCTGTTTATAAATGGCGGCAGCGAGTTTTTCCTGTAGCTTGTCACGCTGCTCATCATTGCGAGGTGTGCGCGCCAATACTTGCTGGTAGGCCAGTTCGGCATGCTGGAAATCAGCCTGATCGAATTCAGCATGTGCGATAACAGTCCATGCTGACAGCTGCAGCTTTTGCGGAGCATTCGGGTGATCGACGATGGGTTTTGCGGCCGCTACAGCAGCGCTATATTCCCTGAGGGCATAGAGCTGTTGTGATGCCAGTGTACGCGCCGGCAATGCCTGTTTGTGATCTGGGAACGTTTCGGCAAAGCGCAGGCTGTTGCTGATACCTCTGCGGTGCCAGTTGGCCTTTTCCTGGCCGCGCAAGGTGGGTTCATGTTTCTGGTAGGCGAGCAGTGCAGCATAACCGGCTTCCGAGGCCTTTTTGTGTTCACCGTAGTTATAGGCGGTAGTTTCGTACTGCACCGCAGCGAGGCCATGCTGACCTGAGCTGGTCAGTAGCTCTGCGTAAAGGAAATTCATGTAGGGCGCCTGTTCGCTTTTCGGGAAAGCGCGCAGGTAAAGACGATACCAGTGTCCCGCGTCCGCGTAGGCCCTGGGTTTTTTCTCGGCCTGTGCAACAGCATGATAGTGGCGAGCCACATCACGCAGGTGACGTTGTACTTGCGGCAACACATGGGGTGATGCTGCCGGGTCATGTTGCTGCCAGTACGCTGCCGCGGGTTCGTAGCGTTCGATGAAAGCCTGTTTTTCTACCAGTACCCGTTCGCTGAAGCCGGCTTGTTTGTAGACATCAATTACACGTGACTGGAACAGCGGCGCTTCGGGGTGGTTTGGATGAGCTTCGGCAAACAGGCTGTAAGTTTCAGCGGCGTCTGTGTAGCGCTCTTTGGTCAGGTGCAGGGCGGCCAGTTTGGCGTAAATCAGCGGTTCATAGGCGCGCGTGCCACGAGTCGCATAGTAGTCGCGGATCTCGGTATTGCTGCCAAGGTAAGAGAAGCTCAGGCTGACGGCGCGCAGTGTATCGTTGATGCGCTCCCTGTCAGTGCGGCTGAGTGATTCAGGCAGACTGGCGCTGCCATGACCGCCAATGGTTTCATCGAGTAACTGCATGTATGCGTGCAGTGCATCTTCGTAATTGTTCTGCTTGAAGCGGGTCCAGCCAATTTTATACAGGGCCTGTTGATGGAAATCGGATTCCTCACCATGGTCAAGCACTGCCTGGTAGGCAGTTTCAGCCTTGCTGTAGTCGCGCCGCACGAACAGGTATTCACCCCGGCGGAACTGGACCTCGTCGTATTTATTGCCCTCTTTGTACTTGCCGGAGTAGCTGGTCAACGCATCCATGGAGGGTTCAATTTCACCGGTCTGCTCGTTAGCCCGGGCCAGCTGGTAGAGCGCGCTGTCGTTGCGATCGTGGTCGGGGAAACGTTCCAGGAGCTCGGCATACAGCTGTGCTGCTCTTGATTCACCGGGTTTCAGGGCGCCTTCCATCAAGGCATCCTGTTCGGTTTCCAGGTGAAGATCGGCGAGCCGGCGCATGGCCTCGGGAATAAAGGTGTTATCGGGTGATTCTTCCAGAAACGCTTCGTAATGCTGCATTGCGGAAGCTCTGTTCTTGTCCGGATCGCTGGGTGGAATAACGGGCAGCTCTTCCTGTTGCAGATAAGCTATTGTTGGCTGTGCATCATTATCTGTGAAGCGGTCGGGTAGAACTGAACAGCCAGCCAGCGCGACCGCCACAGCGAGCGACAGTATATGCTGTCTATGACGCGTCATGGCTGATCATCTCCGCCGGTGGCAAGCTGGTCGTAGCTGCGTGCCAGCGCATAGCGCGCCTGGTTGCGATAGCTGATAAGGCGTTGTTTACGCACTTCGAGTTCATCGAGGGCCAGTTGCTGCAGGTGGCCACTGGCGTTGCCGCGGGCTGCGTCAATCGCCGGTAGCAAACCGAGTATGCGTGACCGGAGGGCCTCTATCCGTTCATCGTACCCTGTGAAACCATCCTGAATGCTGCCCAGTGCAGTTTCAACCTGCTGATGCATGCGTACGGATTCTTCAACCGGCGTCTGAAGTTCGGCCAGTTGTTTTTCTATTTCCCAAAGCCGGGACTTGTAGTCGGCTTGTATCTGCCAGTAAAGCACGCCCTGCAGCCACTCTGCCTTGGCTTTCATAAGCCGATAACGGGGTTCATCCGGTAGCGCGGCAAGCTTTTCTCCGGCCGCCTTCAGTGTTTTCCACTGCTGTTTTTCCTTGCCAGTCGCAAGATTTAATGGATTGCCTTCACGCCGCTCGGTAGTGACCAGGTCGCGGTAATATTGCCAACGTTCCTGCAGGGCAATGGCTTCCTGGTTTTCGAGCCGTTTTCGCACCGCCGGTGCGCGTACTTCGTAAGCCTGGCGCCGTGTGTCGACCATGTCATAGTAGATGTCTATATTGTCCAGCCAGTCGTTCAACAGCTCGGTCAGGTAACCCAGGTCGCGATAGTCTTTGAGCGACTCCTGGAAGTTGTGGCCGGACAGCACGTCTACCAGGTAATGTCCGGACGGTACGCCTTTCAGTGTCGGGTTCTGTTGTAACCAGCCGCCGGAAGTTCCGGTTTCAGCCTGACTTAACAGAGACAGCATGGTGCCGTTTTCGGTTGTCTGAATGGCGGATTCGAGGAGTTGTTGTTCTTTTTCGAAGTAGTCGATCGCTTGTTCGTAGTAGTAAACCGAACGTGCCTGATCGCCCAGTTGTCCAAACGCATAAGGTACTGCAAGGCGTGCTTCATGGGTTGCAGGTTGATGGCTGGACGTTTTTAATAAATGTAGCCAGGGTGTTAATGCCTGTTGGTAGTCACCGCGTTCGACGTCTGACCAGCCGGCACCGAGGAGGGCGGATTGCATGAACGGGCCCTGTAGACGCACACGGTTGAGGTATTTGCGTGCCTGTTCGGCATCACCGGCTCGCAGCAGTTCATAACCCAGCCCGAGGTTGGCGCGATCGCGCAAGGCACGCAGCTCCTCATTGGCGGCCCTGTCTTTGCCAAGCTTGTCCAGCGTTTTTCGGCCCTGCTCAATATTGCCGGCGCGTAGTTCTGCTATGCCGCGATTGATGAGCAGATACTCTTCCCAACCTTCCGGTGCGCGGGCCTCTTTCAGTGCTTCGGCAGCGGCTTCATTGTTGCCGAGTGCCATATTTATATTGGCATCAAGGACAGCAAGCTCCGCGCGGATACGCTTGTCACCCGGATCATTGATTTCGACCAGGGTCTTGTGGGCTTTTTCGTACTTACCGCGCTGGTAATTTATTTTGGTAAGGTAGTACCAGACACGGTCATGCAATTCGGCATCCGTTTTGGTTTCGGTGTTCAGCAATGCGCCAAACTGTTGTTCGGCCTGATCGAGCATGCCGTAGGAAAGTTGTAGTCCACCCAGTAGCAGCTCTGATTCGTCGCGGTGGTGCTGAAGCACATCCTGGTGCTGGGCTACCATGAGATGGCTGATGGCCGTGAAGTAATCTTCCTGATAAAAGTGGAACAGGACCTCGCCGTAGTGGAGGTCCTGTACCTGCTGGGGTTTATCCCTCGCAGCTTGTCCGGGAGTGGTGGTTAGCCACGCGGACAACAGCAGCAGCTGAAGTGTGCGCAGCGGCATCACCATTCCTTGATATCAAATTCCGGTTGGTAGTTCTTGGTCTGGTCGACGATTTTGAGTTCAACATACTTGGGGCCAAGGCCTTTTTTGAAAGTCGTTGTGGCACCACGTTTGTAGTCGCGGCCTTTGGGGCCTTTGCCAATAAAGAGTGCAACCAGCTCATGTTCGCCGGTGGGCAGATTGCCGATGTGGATGCGCTGCACGCCTCCGCGAATCAGGGCATCGAGTTCCCGTTTGGTATAGAGATAGTCGGCTACCTGTTTGCCATCGATTTTGACTTCTACCGAGTCGAGCTGGAAAAATTCGCCGACGTCCATGGAAACGAAAACCGATACCTGGGTATTGGATGGAAACAGGAGTTCTTCTTCAAGCAGGAACAGGTCGCGGTTGAGTTCCAGCACTTGTTGTTTCAGGGTCTGAACTTCTTCCTTGACGCCGGTTTCGCTTTCTTTTGTCTGCTCAGCAGACAACAGCAATGGCCAGACCAGCAGTCCGGCCAACAGGCCTCTGAATAACACGTTCATACGCCCTCCTGCGGCGTTTCGGGTCTTCGTAACCCTGTCAAAGTATCCCCGTCCGGCATATTGTCTTCCGGGACATGCTTCACATTCTGTTTGAGAAGTGCGTCACGCCTAAATGACATCGGCACCGGCGGGTGTCCGTTTTAGCTTTTTCTGCAATGAGTTACGCAATCTCCATGCCATACGCCGCAAATCGCGGTGCACACTTCATCAGTCTGCGCCATAGTGAGGGAATGTCTGGAATTCTGTGGTGAAAAGGCGACAGCGTGGGCGGGATTAAACGTGCCGAGTGCTTGTGAAGCCCAACGGCGTCGTCAGTGGGTGACAGATTCTGTCGTGGCTTTGACGCTGTCGTCCGGTTTTTTGGCGGGTAGCAGCTCATTGGAGTAATGCAGCCGGCCGTGGGCATCAACCAGAATAGCGTCAATCCCGGGTAGTCGATTGACCAGATCCATGCCTTTTTTCAGACCAAGCACGAACACACTCGTCGACAGTGCATCAGTGGTGGTGGCGTCGGTGCCAATAATGGTGACGCTGCGCAGCCCACGCGCTGAATCACCTGAATCGGGGTTAATAATATGGTGATACCGAACGCCATCCTCATCGAAGTAACGTTGATAGTCACCGGAGGTTGATACAGCCACGTCTTGCAGCGGTATTACGGCGACCAGTTTATCGGCGTCATCGGGATGACGTACGCCGATATTCCAGGGGCGTCCCCAGCGTTCGCCTACCGTACGGCTGTCGCCGCCGGCAGTCACCAGCGCCTGCTCTATACCAAGCGACTGGAGCAGCTCTATGCTGCGGTCTACGGCGTGTCCCTTGGCGATACCGCCAAGATCGATGCGTACCCCGGGCTTGCTGTAATGTATGGTTCTATCAGTGTCGTCAAGTTGCAGGTTGAGGTAGTTGATCAAGGCGGCGGCCTGTTGCCGTTGCCGGTCATCAGGGCGGACCCCCTCGCGGAAGTCGTAGAGAAAGCCGACACTGGCAAAGGTGATGTCGAATGCACCGTCTGTCATCCTGGAGAAACTCAATGTTCTTTCGATGAGGTCGAAGAATTCGCGGCTGACTGTCACGGGTTTTTCGGCGGCATCGCGATTCAGCCGTGCCAGTTCGCTGGTCTCGATCCATGGACTCATGTTGTTGTCGATGCGGTGCATTTCGGCGATGACCGCATCAACACCCTGTTGTGCAACAGATGCATCAGGGTGGAAGAGTTCTACAGTGATGCGGGTACCCATGACGTCAGCGTCATCGTGCAGCCATGCAGCATGGCTTGCTGTCATGCCCAGTAGCATGACAGCGCCCGTAATGAGGATACGCAGCAGGGTGTTTCTAGTACCAGATTGAGCCGAAAACCTGGACGACGTCTGCTGTGAAGTCATATTCCGAGGCAGCAGGCGGGATGACGCCACCGCGGACATCAGAGAAGTCGTCATACTGGAACCAGATGTGATCATAACTGAAATTCAGTGTTGCCCTGTCGATATATCCCCAGCCCTTGTCGAGCAGGTTGTAAGTTAACGCGAGGCCTACGGTGTAGTCCTGGAACTCGCTGAGTTCCTTATCGCGCCCCACGAAGTTCTGCTGATCAGGACGCTCGAACAGGTCAGCATAGAAATCTGCGTGTGTCTGCTGATAGTACCGGAACCCGACATCCAGAATCCAGCGGTCCCAGAGTGGATGGGTATAGCCGACTTTTGCCGTATGTCCATCGATGCCCCAGTCATCATTGAAATAGCGATAACTCAGTTTGAGTGCCGCACGGTAGGGCAGGTGGTAGAGGAAATTGGCAGATACAGCATTACTGGTGCGTGTGTCCGGATAACGCTCCGGGGTGTTGAAATTAGCGCCCGCTGAAGGATCATTGGGATCATTGAGTACCAGCACATTGCGGTACGGGTTCTGCAGGTAGCCGCTGTCGGTAATACCATCATAGTTCAGACTGAGCAAAAGATTTTTTGTCAGTATCTGCGTCATCGAAATGTGATAGTTCTTGTGGTCGGCGTTCTCTTCGAAAGCCGAATCGATAGTGCTTGTAATGGTGTCGTCACCATAAGAGTAGCCAAGGGTGACAGTGGTCAGGTCACCAAACATGCTCTGGCTGATACTGAATCCGTAGGTGTCCGATTGGTAATCGCTCTCGTCACTATTGCTGTAGTTCGCTGACATGGTGGTATTGGCATGCAGGTAATCGAGGCTGCCTGACCACTGGGTGCGCTGTTCGTTGTACGGGCTGCCCTGGGTGACCACGTCAATCGAGGCGCTACTTATGCTATCGACATAATAGTTGACCGTGCCCGATAAGCGCTTGTTGTCACCCTTGCGAATCAGGTACGAAGGGCCAGTGATTTCAACGCCACCGCCATTGTAGGAGTGATACAGCGCATCTGCCCGATCTTCCGGCAGTACACCCGCGTGTAGCGCGGATACCACCAGCGAGCAACTGACGAAAACAAGTGATAGCCGGCTAGTTACACCCACAACCGCCCCCATGTCCGCCTTCCGCTCCGCGGGCGCCTTCCCTGACCAGGTAAACATGGCTCATAAAGGTGTCGGCTACCGGGTCGCGGCTGAAACTCATAATAGGATCAGACAGGTTTGCCCGTTCATAGGGCTTGACCCATGGCTCTACGCTGCTGCATCCGCTTAGCAGCAGTAAAGTCAGTGGTAGCAAAAGACGTCCCTGATATCTCACATTTATTCCCTTATCAGCGCCCGAACCTGCTGTTGGTAGGCTTCTTCATATCCGGGCTTATAGCCCTGGTGCAGGTAGCGCACATTGCCATTGCGGTCGACCAGTACAGTGCTGGGCATCGCGACCACGTTGTAGAGTTTGCTGACTTCACTGTCATTGTCGAACAGCACCGGGAAGTTGACCGGAGCGTCTCCCAGCATTTTCCTGGCCTTGGAGGAATCTTCCTCGACGTTGACGCCGAGAATAGTGAAACCCATGGGCTGGTACTGGGCGTAGAGTTCATCAAGCAGTGGCATTTCCTGACGGCAGGGACCACACCAGGACGCCCAGAAATTAATCATTACGACTTCACCACGGAATTCGCTAAGGCGAAGATTTTCTCCATTGTCGCTCTTCAGGGCGAAGTCGGGAGCTGGACCTTCGCTGTTGATGTCAGCGCTGGCCGGGCTGCCGGCCAGTAGCGCCGCCATGCCCAGAGCGTATACCCCTTGCTTCAGTTTGTTCAAAACCTGTGTCATGTTTATTCTCCCGTTGTTGTGTATAGCGGCGCTCTTTCCCTGTGCGCCATCTCCTGCGGATTGTCGGCAGGGTTGTGTCCGAATAATGGGAAACCGGTCACAATTCAGAAAAAGATCGACACTCCGGCGGTAAACTCAAGGTTATTGTTGGTTTGCGATTCGCCCAGCAGGTCGATATCGAATATGTGGTCGCGGGCATCTACACGAAATGCCAGCCAGTCGGTCGCCAAAACCTTGTAGCCAAATCCGAAGTTCCAGGTAAATTCATCCTCGCCGGCAAAGCTGGTGCTGCCGACACCGGCGATAACAAAGAAGTCGGAAGTGAACGCCCATTTGCTGGCAACAAACGACTCACCCGGAAACAGATTGAATCCGAATGACAGGTTGTAATAGTCAAGTTCACGGTCATTGTCATCCAGCAACTGGGCTCCACCACTGAGACGCTCGAAGCTGGTTTCGTCAGTATCTGTATGGCCGTAGGCGCCCTCCACAAAGACGTATTCGGTCACGTGATAGGTCAGGCGTGCGCCATATACTGCGTTGGTGCCAAAGTCCTCGACATTCATAAGACCGTAAAAGACACCGGCTTCAAAGTCTTCGGTGTCTATATCCGCTTCATTAATATCACGGCGTTCAATTTCCGGCCGGACGACCTGTTCAGGCTGGTCTGCCGCCAGTGAGGGCGTCATCGGGAAGATCGCCAGCAGGTATAATGCTGCCAGTGTCCTTAGAAAAATACAGCAAACCCTGCTTTCCATTCGTCAATCTCCTGATTGTCATCCGTGCTTTGAAAAATCACATAGTTCTTGTACTGGGCGCGGAATATGAAGCGCCGTGCCAGGTAGATGCGCACACCTGCGCCGACGTGAGCGAGCTGATCTGTGCGATCCGATTCCTGCACCAGTGTGGTGTCAGGGTCTGAATGGATAATGCCGGTGCCAACTGTAAAGAAAGGCGAGATACGCCACGCTGGAAACGGGTGTATCAGTACGCTGGCATCAAACATGTCAGCGTCGGAAAAATCGGCAAAGATTTTGGAAGCCGACAGTTCGACTGACAGCTTGGGTGTCAGGAAAAAGCCGCCGTAAGCCGTCATTACATCGGCGTTTTCGAAATCGCCGCCCATGGCTCCCATTTCCCAGCGATGGAAGGCGAATTCTTTAAGCGTGGCGTCGCGAATTTCCATTTGTTCGCCAGCCGGTGTCAGGGTGCGTTCCAGTTGTTCGCGCGCCACCCAGCCTTCCTTGCCATTGATTGTGCGAACCTTGAACCAGTCGGTCTTGCGCTTCAGTATCTCGATACTGGCGCCCTGTTCTTCGACGTGGAAAACAGGGTAACCCTGCCCATCTCCGGTGTGCATCTCGATGTAAGGATCAGCGATTTCCACGTTCAACGGAACGTCTTCGGAAAACAGGTCAAAAATGCCAGCGTATGCACCGGGCGCTAGCGTGCCCAGGCAGATAAATGCCAGAAGCATGACGAACGGGCTTGTGCGAGCCGGCTTACCCACTGTAGTTGCGCATCCTTTCAATTTGTTTATTAAGTCCATTTTGTCTTCAGTTTATGGCGGAACGTCGAACGGGTTGTTGTAGTACTGTCCACCAATATCCAACCATTCGGCCAGAAGTTTCAATTCTGCAGTGCTGAGTAAGCCGACATGGTTGGTCACAGCGTTTCGAGGATCGCCGGCGTCGGAAAACATATCAAAGAACCTGTCGCTAAAGCGGGCACCGGCGATATTCATTGAGCGTGCAACCGGAAAGCGAACCATTATGGGTATCGGATTACCCATGCCATCAAGAACCGGATCTCCATTGGCATCCGTTTCAAACAGCGGGTTGCCCATAGCGTCGGTAGCCTGTTCCTCGCGATCGACAAGCAGCCCGGAGCCTATGTCGATGATCAATTCAAAATCATTGGATACCAGTTCGCGGTATGACTTGAAGTGATTGGCATTCAGATCGGACTGGCCGTCGGTGAGATCAAGCTGGCCATCCGGCACCATGGGATTGGACATAGCATCGGTATCAGTGTGACAACCAGTGCAGGTATCTGCGTCCGCCACGCCACGTGGCAGCGCCCACAGTGGATGAATGTGGGTTTCGTAGTTAATGACAATGCGGCAGAGATTGTCCCAGTTGGTCTGACAGTCGGTACTAACCGGTGCAGTCAGGGTTGGGTCCAGTGCGCCATAGATATAGTCAAAGGGATCGTCTTTGGGGCGTCCTGCAGCCGCAACGTCTGTCCAGACATCGGTATAGTGAATGTCTACGCTGAGATCGCGTGCAGTTGGCGTGTCGCGTGTGAGTGCTTCGGCCATGGTATCGCCTGCATCAACGATCAAAGATTCGGTGTTAGGAAATGTATAGCCATTGAAGGGGGCGCCGGCGTAAAGATTATCAAAGGCATCGCTGCGGCCGTGAGATGAGCCGGTGCCGGCTTCGTGGCAGCCTGCGCAATTCATAACTTCACCCGCTCTTAGCTGCAGCCAGTTCTGGTGACGGTCGGTAAGGCGCTTGCCATCCTTGTCCAGTACGCTTATGGCGAACGGTATGTTTGCCGGTACTTTTACGCGGACCGAGCCATCCGGTTCAATGGGTGCATAGCCGATGATTTCACGCATCAGCTGCTGGGTACTGATGCCAAAATCCGCACCATTCAGGTCAACCAGGTCATCATCCGGGATGCTTACCGCTTTGACGATACGCAGGAAGCGTGCGGGACGTTCATCAGCCAGTGTTTGCTGCGGGTCGGCTAGCGTGGCTATATCCGCAGCAGCGGCACCCAGTGGGTTAAACGAGCCGTCGAAATCGTAAACGCTACGGATGTTGAGAATGCCAACTTCTTCGGCTTCCAGTGAGGGATCGAAATCGTAGTCTGCAGTCGCTGTGCCCTCACCGTCAAAAAAGATAGTCGGCAATGGCCTGGGCTGTGCAGCAACCACGTCGCGATATAACACACCTTCCTGTGGAATAAATATTGGCAGCTGGGTTTGCTGGGCCGGGTCATAGAGATACACGCTGTAGAGCGGAGGTGCTTCTACCGCGTTAGGGTCTGCCAGTCGGTCATCAGTACAGGGAACAATGCGGCCATTCTCCATCAGGCGACATTGGCTCCAGGTAATCAGCGCCCGGTCGGTGCCGTCCCAGAGGGGGAAATAGCCATTGAAACGCCCGGAAGGTGACGGCAGGTCATCAGTGCGTACGTCACCAAATGCCTCCGAGACCTGCGCCGGGCCTGTCAGAATCCCGTTATTAACGGCCGTTGGCTGCTGGATTTCGATGTAGTTATTGGTTTCGATCGAGACAACGTCACCACCCTGAAAGTTACCATTGGATTGTTTGATCAGCGCCAGTATCCGGTTATCGAGAGTCTCTCGAACTTCAACAAATTCAACAGCTTCACCATTAGTACCGGTGTCATGACTGTTGGCGCCGTAAACCAGCCGCAGGTTGGTGCCATCCGGATACATTTTGTACAGGTGAATGCCATCGCGGTTGGCGGTGTTATCCCAGCGGGAAAACAGAATCTCGCCGCTCGCCAGTAATGTCGGGTCCAGGTCGTGGCTCTGATTGAAAGAAATCTGGGTGATGTCGCTGGTTTGTACGGGGCCGTTGCGAGCATCCACTACGTGCAGCACATAGGCAAAATCGTTTTCATTCTCTGCCCGGGACGGGAACTGGGGTTTCCCTTCGTCGGTGAGTAATGCTTTGGAGATGCGCTGTCGGGTTGACGAAAAAACGATTCGGCCATCAGCCAGATAGTGCGGTGCGATATCCTGACCGTCCTCAGCAATAATGTCAGATTCAATCACCCGAGTCAGTGTGTCGGTGGCAATTTCGTATTCCCACAGGTTCCAGGTCGGCTGATCCTCCGGATCAGCACCTTCTATTTCCGGGAGACGCAAAGAAAACAATAACTTACTGCCATCATAGGCGGCTTCTACGTCGCGTACATCACCCATCCCGCCGGTTGCCCTGAAGGTTACGTTACGTTCAGCAGCATCCGGTGCTGCCAGATCGCGAAAAATCAGATCGCCGCCAGCACTGAAGAAGCCGGGTTCGCGCAGATCTTCGTCATCGTCCATGGGCACCGGCTGGCGCACGTAGGCAATGCCAAAATCTGCAACCAGGGGGTCGAGCCCGCCACTGCCACCGGTGCCGGCGCCTCCACCACAGGCGGATAGCAGCAGGCTGAACACTGTAAGTAAGGTCGCGACAGGTAGTAGCGGACCTCTGGTCCATGACCGGTGATCTTGAGCTAAGTCTCTGTTGTTTGGTTTCATTTTTCTCATGCAGCCGTAAGCAACGTCTTTTCCCCATGTTCACAAATGCTTAAGCAAGGATCGGGCCCGCCCAACATCTGTCGCCTTGAGTTGCCGGACACACCTTATATATGGGGCGCATCCCTGCGCTGCTGTTGCCACTGGCAGACAGTGAGGGGGTGAATGACGGTAAACCGGCAACTTTGTGCCACTGACTATAAAAGCCTGGCGGGCCGCCGGCTGCGACTCAGTTCACAAATATCGTCAGCAGTTGCCTAATTTGCTTACAGAGTAACTTCAAGAACATAGGGCCTTGCCGCTAATTTGTGGACTGGTTCACGGAACCTGGACGGCAGCCGTCCTACAGTCGCTATCAACTCGAGCGGGGTGCGGCTGGACTGGATTTTGCAACCGGCGGCTGAACCGAAGATAAAACAAGATAAGAGGCGTCCCATGTATACGACGTGCACACGAACAAAACAGCAGGCTTGGGGAAGAATGGTTAGCATGGGATTGCGCAAACTGGTGAGTGTCACGGTGCTGTCTGCATTGGCAGCAAACGCCTGGGGAGGTGACGATGAACGCCGCCAGGCCAAACGAATGCACGACAGGTTGACGGGCGTGCCACCGAGTGAAGCCGTACTTGACCGGATGGAATCAGAGCTATTGGGCGCTGGTGGTCCCATAGCTGCCGCCAGGATAGCCATCGACGGCCCGAACAATCCAGCTTCCAAGTATTTTTACAATGTCACACTGAAGAATTTTGCTTCACCCTGGACCAATCGTGATCAGGATGTTTTTGTACCTCTCAATGATTACTCAGCCACCGTAATTGGCATGGTGCGGGATAATGTGTCCTTCGATCAGGTGCTGTACGGCGATATTCTGTACAAGGGGGCTGATGGTCTTGCAGGCGTTTCCGCCTACTCAGCAGCGAGCAACGCGCACTATCAGGATCTTGAAGATCTGAATTTTGATCTTAGTGATACCGGCGTGCTCGAAAGCAATGTGCAGTCCAGTCTGAATGGTATCCCTTCAAATGCGACTGCCGGAGTCATGACGTCGAGGGCGGCGTCTGAGGCGTTTTTTATTGCTGGCACCAATCGGGCCATGTTCCGTTTTACCTTGATGAACCATATGTGTACGGATCTGGAACCCTTGAAGGACACCAGCTTGCCGCCAGATCGTATTCGACAGGATGTCAGTCGCAGCCCGGGTGGAGACAGTCGCATCTTTCTTAACCGGTGTATCGGTTGCCACACCGGCATGGATCCGATGGCACAGGCCTTCGCTTACTATAACTTTGATGAAGCATCTGGCCGGTTGGTCTACACGGCGGGACAGGTTCAACCCAAGTACCTGATCAATGCCGACAATTTTCGCCCAGGCTATGTGACACCGGATGACAGCTGGGACAACTACTGGCGTACCGGACAAAACTCGGTGCTTGGTTGGGGGGCGGAAATCCCGGAAGGCAGCCGTAATGGTGCCAAAACGCTTGGGCAGGAATTTGCCGGTAGTCAGGCGTTCGCACGTTGCCAGGGTATCAAGGTGTATCGCTCTGTTTGTTTGTCGGAGCCATCAGAAACTGATCTGACAGGCTTGTTGACGGCAAGCGGATTCGCTGCCAATTTCAATATGAAAGACCTGTTTGCGCATGCAGCTGATGCCTGCAAGGGTAGCTGAGAAAAAGTCCGGGAGCGAAAATCATGAATAATATTATCAGCCATAACTTTTTCTCTGTGATTAAAAATTTTGGGCGAAGTGCCGTGCGTGCAATCACTGTGATAGCTGTCACCGGCTTGCTGCATGCCTGTGGTGGTGGTGCTTCGACAGAGTCAAATCCGGTTACAAATAACAGTGGTTCAGTCGGTACATCCCAATACACTGGGCCGAACCCGATTACTGAAGACGTGCGCGCATACCAGACTAATGTCTGGCAAAACATAAACTCATCTAGTCGCTGCGGCGCTTGTCACGTTGCCAGCGGTCAAGCTCCAGAGTTTGTCAGAGGCGATGATATCAATCTGGCTTACACGGCTGTTCTCCCCCTGGTTGACCTGGAAAACCCGGCTAATTCTCGCCTTGTAACCAAGGTGGCGGGCGGGCATAACTGTTGGGACAGTAGTGACGCCGCCTGTCGGGAACTTATGATTTCGTACATCGAAAGATGGGCCGCAGCCAGTGGTGGCTCAAGTGGTGGCCGAGAGATTCAGTTGGTGGCACCAGTTTCCAGCCCGCCAGGTACGACCAAGGCGCTTCCGGCTGATGTGAATGACACCTTGTTTGAGACTACAGTATGGCCGGTTTTGACGGCTAATTGTGCGGGTTGTCATGCGGATACAGCACAGACGCCGCAATCACCATTCTTCGCCAGTTCTGATGCCGATGACGCATATGCAGCTGCACAGTCGAAGATTAACCTCAATAATCCGGCGGCATCACGACTGGTTGTGCGCCTGCGCAGCGAGTTTCACAATTGTTGGACTAATTGCACCGATGATTCCACGGAAATGCAGGACGAAATCACTGCGATGGCGGGTGCAATTGTCGTTACTCCTGTAGCGTCGCCCACAGTGTTTAGTGATGCCTTGTCCATACCGGATGGTGTTATAGCTGCCGGTGGTAACAGGTTCGAAGATGATGTTATTGCCCTATATGAATTCCGGGCTGGAACCGGTAATACGATTTCCGATCTAAGTGGCGTCACCCCTGAGCTACAACTTACCATCAGTGGTGATGTCGACTGGGTCGGCGGTTATGGCATTCAGATTAATGACGGCAAGGCTCAGGGATCGACAGCAGATAGTAAAAAGCTGCACGACAGAATTAAATTTTCAGGCGAATACAGTATTGAAGCCTGGGTTGTGCCGGCAAATGTAGTACAGGAAGGCCCGGCTCGCATAGTGAGTTATTCTGCCGGTACAGCCGCGCGAAACTTCACGCTGGGCCAGACAATGTACAACTACGACTTTTTACACCGTTCGAGTACTACAGATGGTAATGGCGAGGCGGCCTTGTCTACCGCCGATGGGGACGAAGATCTTCAGGCCTCTTTGCAGCACGTAGTAGTGACCTTCGATCCAATTAACGGCAGACAGATCTATGTGAATGGCGTTTTCACAGATGATGTCGACAATACTGCGCCGGGTAACCTGAGTGACTGGGATGATACATTTGCTCTGGTGCTGGGTAACGAGGTTTCAAATGATCGCTTGTGGCAGGGCATTATCAGGCTGGTGGCTATTCATGAGCGTGCACTGACGCCAGCACAAATACAGCAGAACTTTGATGCCGGTGTGGGTGCAAAATTCTTCCTGCTGTTCGGCATCGGTGGTATCGGTGGTGTGCCTGCGGATAGTTACATCATGTTCGAGGTGGAAGAATACGATAACTACAGCTACCTGTTTAATAAGCCGACATTCGTTAATCTTGGTGCCGGCGTCACGTTGGGTAGCATTGCTATTGAAGGCATGCGTATCGGGATTAACAGTAAAGAAGCCAGTGTTGGTCAGGCTTTTGCCAATCTAAGTGTGACCGTAGACGATGCCAGTTATGATGCGGCGACCGGGCAGTTGCTGTCACCTCTGGGTACTATTATCAGTAAGGAAAATGGCGCGGATTCGGATGAATTCTACCTGACGTTTGAAATGCTGGGTACGCAGCCAGGTGTGGTATCTACCCCGAGTGTTCTGTCAACGCTTCCGTTACCAGCTCCAGGCGCAGCATCAGAAATAGGTCTGCGTACCTTTGATGAGATAAACGCAGCCATGGCAGCGATGACGGGTGTTGATCCCGGTGATTTGCAGGCTAGCTTCCTGACCATGCGGCGTTCATTGCCATCTGCCGAGACAATCGAAGGATTCCTGGCTGCTCAGCAGATGTCCATTACTCAGCTGTCTATCGAATACTGTGATGCCCTGGTAGAGAATGCAGGATTAAGGAACGCATTCTTTGATGGTGCAGTAGGAGCGCCAACGAGCTTCGATTTTAACGCACCTGTTGCGACAGCATTTGCGGGAGGAAAGGTAACCGTGATTGTCGATGACCTGTACACCAAAATGATCGGTCTGCCCGGCACCGGGGTGGACTTAAGTGACGCGCCAACCAGATCCGATATCCAGCAAGTGCTTGTCGATGGTTATCCTGATGTGGACCTGGTTGGAGATCCCTATGCGGTTGCAAGCCTGTTTGACACCATGTCGACAGGATGCACGGCTTGTGATGCAAGTGATACCCGATCGATTGTAAAAGGTTTGTGCGGTGCCGTGTTGGGTAGCGCCGCCATGTTGGTGCAATAGGAGAACAGAGCGATGAGAAAATCAAAGAAACCACTGCACCCAAATGCGCCCCTGAAGCATCAGGACCATGCGCGACCGGTAACCCGCCGTGATTTTATCCGTCAGGGCTTTATGTCCGGAACCGGTATGGTTATGGGTGGTTCCTTCCTTAGCCTGTTAACTAATCCGAGATTTCTGCGTGCGGCTCCACAGACGGAGCTATCAGCAGACTTGCAGGTGCTAGCGAGAGACCTGAGTGTACCCTGCGATATCAATCGTGCGGCAGCGGGATTGCCATTCATTTGCTTTGATTTGGCTGGGGGCGCGAATTTTGCGGGCTCTAATGTATTGGTGGGAAGAGATAGCCCGCTGGACGTTCTGACAACTGCGGGCTATAGCAAGATGGGCTTGCCGGGCGATATGATTCCAGGACAGCCAGAAGCCGGTCCCAATCCGTCGGGGACGAGCAATGGTGATCATACCGATACAAGCCTGGGTTTGCCTTTTCATTCGGACAGCGCAATTTTGCGCGGTATACACGAAAAAGCAGGCGCTGCAGTTGGGAACATAAATGGTGCTGTTATTCCGGCACGTTCCGAGAATGATTCGGGTAACAATCCTCATAACCCCATGTATGGAATAGCCAGGGCAGGTGCTGAAGGTTCTGCAGTTACATTGATAGGATCTCGAAATTCTGACTCTGGTGGTAATTCCATGGCACCAGCAGAGCTGATTGACCCCACGATTCGACCGACAAAAGTTGATCGTCCCAGTGACATGACGGGCATGCTCGATACCGGCAATTTGACGGGTATTCTGGATGCCGATGCAGTGGTTCCCGTCATGGAGTCGGTTGGCCGTATCAGTCATCGAAAGTTATCACGAGTTGCCACTGGATTGCCCACGGATGCAGAGGTAAAAGACCTGGTGCGCTGTGGTTATCTGAATTCAGCCAGTACGGCAGTGCGTTTTGCAGGTCAGCCGGTAGACCCCGCGTTGGATCCTGTAATCGTTGGTGGATCGGGTATCTTTTCTGACGACGAGTTCAATATCGGTGGTGATAGAGGTGAATTTCGAAAGACGGCTTCTGTGATGAAAATGGTGCTTGATGGTTATGCCGGTGCTGGCACGATAACCATGGGTGGCTATGATTACCATACCGGGGATCGTTCGACTGGAGAGCTGCGAGATCTGCGCGCTGGTCGTTGTATTGGTGCCTGTCTTGCATATGCCGCAGCCAAGGGTGAAAAATTAATGATTTACGTGTGCAGCGATGGTTCTGTCGCCAGCAACGGAATGATCGACAATTCAAACGATGGTCGCGGCAAAGGTGTGTGGACGGGTGACAATTCGTCAACGGCTTCGTCTTTTTTCCTGGTCTATAATCCAGGCTCTCCGCCACAGATAATCGATGATGGTTTGGTAACTACGTCTCAGCGGCAGCAGATAGGCGAATTTCGTGCTGACGGGTCGGTGGACACAACCAGTTCACCCGCAGCGAACAACGTAAACTTGCTTGTTAATACGCTATTGCTCAACTACATGGTGCTCGATGGCAAAACAATATCGGATTTCGTGGCAGCGTTTCCGAATCATGGGTTGGGTAATAACCTGGATAAATGGGTTGTCTTCAACTCTTTGGCATAACAACGGCAATGGACTGAGCCGGGACTAACGCCCACGCGCAATTGTACGCGCAATGACCATTGCCTCCACCCGACTGGCGCCGGCGCGTTTAAGTTCGGTGGCCAGTTCGTTCAGTGTTGCGCCTGTAGTCATTACGTCATCGACCAACAATAAATGTTGGCTTTCCAATAATGCTGAAACGCTGAAAACATTACGCAAATTCCTGCTGCGTCCTTTCCTGTCGAGTGTTGACTGTGCTTCGGTGTGCCGCGACCGTCGACAGTCGCAACGCGTCGCCCGATAGCCGGCTTTCAGCAGAGGCCGTGCGAGTTCTTTTGCCTGATTGTAACCACGTTGCGCCAGGCGTCTTGGGTGCAGGGGGACCGGCAACACCATGGGTCGGTCGATGCGAGATATGATAGACGGATGTTCAGACAGCATATTTCCAAGTAGCCGGGCAATAGAGAGGTCCTGACGGAATTTAAGCGCATGAATCCAGTCGTCAATCGGTGGCTGGTAGGCAAACAGAGCGTGGCAGGCGTCCAGGGCGGGTGGTGTTTTCAGGCAGCGGGCGCACTGATTGCTGAATTCTCCGCCTAACGGTAATGCGCAGGTTCTGCAGGTGCTGCCGAGCCAGGGCAGTTCTGCGCGGCAGCCTTCACAGAGTTCCTGACCCTGCGCACCCGGCGCCAGGCACAGGCAGCACTGTGCCGGAAACAGTCTGTTTCGTGTATTATCAAGCCAGTTGTAAACCATTCGTCACCTTCCTTGGTTGACAGTGGTTATTATGGGCCGCATAGTGCGTCTCCGCTGGATAGTGTAACCCACTGAGTTTTATGTCTGAATCAGAACTTTCCATGGATCGCGGGCCTGCTGTACGCCAGCTTTCAGGTCGCAAGGCCCGACAGGCGGCGTCTGTATTCAATATTGGCAACATTGTTGCCATTCTGGTGCCGATCCCGTTGGGTATGTTGTGGTTTGGTTTGTCGATGCTGATTTATGCCATGAACCGGCACCACCCCAACCACAGGGTAGGGCATTACACCCAGCAGGCGGCGTACCGCTTTTATGCTATTTCCGGCTTTTTTGTCGCGGCAGCTACTTTCATACCGGGCGGAGGCTGGACTTACTACCTGATCGCCTGGGGTCTGGCGGCTGTCATTCTAGTTCCCTGGTCAATTTATGACCTTGTCTGCATCCAGCGTGAGCGCTGGGACGATATACAGGTGCCTGTAGAAGAATGAATCCACATACTACTGAATCCACTTCGGCTCCATCGACCGTGCAGCTACGTTTCGATTGGGCAACTGACGAGATCGAGGCGCTGTTTGAACTGCCTTTTAATGACTTGCTGTTTCGGGCGCAATCCGTGCACCGGGAGCACTTCGATCCAAACGCTGTGCAAATCAGTACGCTGCTTAGTATTAAAACCGGTGGCTGTCCCGAGGACTGTAGTTACTGTCCCCAAAGCGTGCACCATGAAGCTGCTGTTGAAGCCGAAAAACTCATGGATGTTGAGGCGGTCGTTACAGCGGCTCGCGCCGCAAAGCAGGCTGGCGCGAGTCGATTCTGCATGGGAGCGGCGTGGCGCAACCCGCGTGGGCGTAACTTCGAGCGGGTCGTTGAAATGGTTGAGCGGGTGCGCGCGGAGGGCCTCGAAACCTGTATGACGCTTGGCATGCTGGACGCAGAGCAGTCAGAACGATTGAAAGCCGCCGGGCTTGATTACTACAACCACAACCTGGATACGTCACCGGAGTTTTACGGTGACATTATCAGTACCCGTACCTACCGGGACAGGCTGGACACGCTGCAGCATGTACGCGACGCCGGCATGCATGTCTGCTGTGGCGGCATAGTAGGGATGGGTGAGTCGCGCCACGACCGCGCTTCATTGATGCAGCAGCTGGCCAGCCAGAAGCCCCATCCCGATAGTGTGCCAGTCAATCTGCTGGTACGTGTGGAAGGTACGCCACTGGAGGAGCAGGCCGATCTGGACCCGTTTGAGTTTGTGCGCAGCATTGCCGTCGCGCGCATACTGATGCCGCAGTCGCACGTTCGGCTATCCGCCGGCCGTGAACAGATGAGTGACGAGTTGCAGGCGCTGTGTTTCTTCGCCGGTGCCAACTCCATTTTCTATGGCGAAAAGCTGCTAACCACACCCAACCCGGAAGCGAACCACGATCGTCAGCTTTTCGATCGCCTGGGGCTGCACCCGGCCTGAAGCCAAATGCAGGATCTTTCCGCAGCGCTGGCCGAACGCCAACAGCAACAGCTTTATCGCCGCCGGCAGACCCTGGAAGGGCCGCAGGGCGTCGAGGTGCAGATTGATGGGCAAACATACCTGTCATTTTGCAGTAATGACTATCTCGGTTTGGCCAGCCACCCGGCTGTTATTGATGCGCTTAAAGTGGGTGCTGATCGTTTCGGGGTTGGCAGCGGCGCTGCACACCTGATTACCGGCCACAGTTATGCCCACCAGGTGCTGGAGGAAGAACTGGCCGATTTTGTTGGTCGGCCACGAGCGCTACTGTTTTCTACCGGTTACATGGCGAACCTTGGCGTCGTAAGTGCGTTAATGGGGCGTGGTGACAGTGTCTTTGAAGACCGGCTAAACCACGCATCATTGCTGGATGCGGCCGCGCTCAGCGGTGCGCGCCTGGTGCGCTATGCGCATGCAGACTCTGTTGCCTTGCAGCATAAACTTGAAAACACAGAAACACGCCAGCGTTTGATTGCCACCGATAGCGTGTTCAGTATGGATGGCGATTGTGCACCGTTGGGTCAGTTGCAGGATGTTGCGCTAGCTAACGACAGTTGGCTGCTGGCTGATGATGCGCATGGTTTTGGTGTATTGGGGCCACAAGGTCGTGGTTATTGTGTGGATCAACTCGGCGCCGGAGCCGAAAATATTATTTTAATGGCGACCCTTGGCAAAGCGCTGGGAACCGGTGGTGCTTTTGTGGCTGGCAGCGACGAGCTGATTGAGACGCTGATCCAGCAGGCCAGGACCTTCATCTATACCACGGCTACTTCACCCGCCATGGCCTGGGCGACGCACACTGCCTTGCGGTTAGTACGCGAGGGCAGCGACTTGAGGGAAAGTCTTTTCGACAACATCACCTATTTTCGTGAGGGCGCCAGGCAGTTGGGTCTGCCGCTTATGAATTCAGTTTCTGCAATTCAACCGCTGCTGGTCGGCGATACTGCAATGGCAATGAGCTTGAGTGAGTCGTTACGCAGCCATGGCATTCTGGTGACAGCAATTCGGCCGCCAACTGTACCCCAGGGCACCGCCCGTCTACGGATCACGCTGTGTGCCAGGCATTCCAGGCAGCAGCTGGATCGTCTGCTGGAAGTTCTGAAAATCATTTTTCAGGAGCGCATCGATGCTACAGGTTGAGGTACAAGGCGGCGGTCCAGACCTGGTGATGCTGCATGGCTGGGGCATGCATTCCGGTATCTGGTCAGATTGGGTGGGGACGCTGGCGAGTGAGTTTCGTGTTCATTGTGTTGACCTGCCCGGTCATGGAAGCAGTTGTGTTGCGGTGGAAGATACACTGGAAGCATGGACATCGGAGGTGATGCAGGTAGTGCCTGAAGGCGCCTGGTGGCTGGGCTGGTCATTAGGTGGTTTGCTGGCGCAACAGGCGGCTTGTATGTTTCCAGACGCAATGAGAGGCCTGGTTCTGGTTGCCGGCACGCCACGTTTTGTGAAGGCGGATGATTGGCCGCACGGCGTCGATAGTAAAGTGTTCGAACAGTTTGCTTCGCAGCTTGAACAGGATCCGGAGCGTACTCTTACGCGTTTTCTTGCCTTGCAGGTACGCGGCGCGCAAGACAGCGCCGTGACATTGCGGCATTTGCGGTCCAGGCTGCAGCAGCGACCGCTGGCTCAGGCGGCAGCGTTGCGTTCCGGGCTGGATATTCTGAGTGGCAGCGATTTGCGCGAGGTCACTGCGGCCTCGAAGCTGCCAATGCACTGGTTGCTGGGTGAGCGTGATACCCTGATTTCACCTGCCATGGCAGCTGATCTTGGAGGGGCTTTTCATGTGGTGCCAGGTGCGGGGCACGCACCTTTTTTGTCGCACCCGAAAGACTGCGCCAACTGCCTGCATGACTGGTTGCTGGATAGAGGGATGCAACATGCAGCTGGCTGATCAGTTACCTGAGAAACGGCCGGCGCGCCGCAGCTTTGAGCAGGCGGCACAGAGCTATGATGCCGCAGCGGTATTGCAGCAGGAAGTTGCGCAACGGTTGCTGGAACGACTGGATCTGATGAAGCTCGAGCCTGCACGGGTACTGGATCTTGGCTGCGGTACCGGATACTGTATTCCAGAGCTGATGTCCCGTTATAAACGCGCGGACATTGTTGCATTGGATATTGCGCGCCCGATGCTGGAACAGGCGCGCAGACGCGGACGCTGGTTACACCGTCCACGCTGTGTTTGTGGGGACGCAGAGCGTTTGCCTTTTGAAGACGAGTCATTCGATCTGGTGTTCTCCAATTTGATGTTGCAGTGGTGTGTTGATCTCGATGCCGCCTTTGCCGAGCTACAGAGGGTATTGCGACCTGGCGGTCTGCTGTTGTTTACCAGCTTCGGGCCGGATACCCTGAAGGAGTTACGTGATAGCTGGGCGCAGGTGGACGGCGATACGCATGTAAATGCTTTCCTGGATATGCACGATGTTGGCGATGCACTGGTGAAGACACGGTTTGCAGATCCGGTTATGGACGTCGAGCGGATCACCGTGACTTATCCGGACGTGTGGAAGTTAATGCGCGAACTAAAACAGATTGGTGCCCATAATGTCACCGCGGGTCGGCCACGTGGCCTTACAGGCAAGTCACATATGCAACAATTGGTAAATGCCTATGAACGCTATCGGCAGGCAGATGTGTTGCCGGCGAGTTACGAAATCGTTAACGGTCATGCCTGGGCGACTTCTATGGGTGGTGAAGCGATGGTGTCACTCGAGGGTCTGAAAGCGCCATGACGCACGGTTATTTTGTGACGGGTACCGATACGGGTGTTGGCAAGACATCTGTCTGCCTTGAGCTAATACGCCTGCTGCAGGCCCAGGGGCATGTTGTGACCGGTATGAAGCCGGTAGCCAGTGGTTGCCAGCGCAAGTCATCCGGGTTAGTCAACGAAGATGCGTTACGATTACAGGCGCAGGCCTCGTTCACCGTGCCTTACGCCCAGGTCAATCCCTATGCCTTCGAGCCTGCCATAGCGCCGCACATTGCGGCAGCGGCAGAAGGGGTTAATATCAATCTGGATTTGATCGAAACTGCGTTGGCCGCTCTCGCCAAGGAGGCTGACCGGGTCGTGGTAGAAGGTGTGGGCGGTTGGGCGGTGCCAGTGAATGCTACTCAGACTATGGCAGATGTCGCTGTGGCACTGGGAATGCCGGTTATTATGGTGGTGGGAATTCGGCTCGGTTGTATCAATCACGCTTTACTGACAGAGCAGGCGATCACGACATGTGGTTTGAGGTTTTCCGGCTGGATAGCAAACCGTGTTGACCCGACCTGCCAGGTACAGGACGAAACTGTGGCTGCCCTGCAGCAGCGTTTGACGGCTCCGTGCCTGGGCGACTTGCCTTATCTGACTGATGGAGAGGAGTTGTCGGGGCGACTAAGCTTGCCCGCCTAGCTAGTTGAGCTTGCGTTTGACCTTGCTGATTTCTCCGGTTGCCGGCTCGTAACCATTGTCCTGGGCTTTCTGCAACCACACCAGCGCAGTGCTGTAATCTGCGTTGCGTTTGCTGGCCAGCAGTTTGCCCAGCTGATACTGGGCAGGCGGATAGCCCTGATCTGCAGCTTTCTCCAGCCAGACTTTGGCGACCTCAAGGTCTTTGTCGACGCTGTTACCTTTGAGGTAAAAAACGCCGACCTTGTATTGTGCTTTGCCCACGCCTTGTCCGGCAGATTTTTTGTACCAGTCAAAGGCTGCATCTTCATCTTCATCAACCCCGCGACCTTTCTCGTAGCGGTAGCCGATATCGTACTGAGCTTCGGTGTCGCCATTTTTAGCTTGTTCCAGCTTGCGATCGAATGCGGCTTCGCTGGACGATGCCATAGTGTGCGTTGTGAGTACCAGGGCAAATATCGCCAGGACAGTCTTTAGATATGTGTTCATTGTCACCTTGCCTTGCCCGTTCTTTGGCTTATAGACCCTTTGATGAGGTGAAAAACCTGATGCATACCCAATAATTTCGGCCATCAGTGTGTTGACTTGAACGCCAGACGCTCAATAAGTGCTGGCTGGAACGGTAATCAGGATGGCGCTACTTCGTCAGGGTACGGTCGTTGCGAAGCGGATCAGTGGTGACGGCCAGAATTGCCCTAAAGTCGCATTGTCTAAAATAAGAGAGATCAATAAATAATATATATTACATATGGTTGAGATTTATTGAATGGGCCAGGCAGAGGCTGTCGCAGGAGGCGTTGCTATCTTTATGATCGAGCCGGTTGGCCGATGCTGCCCCGCTTTTGCAAATCTGTTCCGGGCTTCAGCGAGCGCGAGTTGGATGACGGGCCAGTATCCGGTGTCGTTCCTGATGGTTGATAACTGGTTCGATATTGATTTCAAGGATCATATTGGGTACTGGTGAGCTTGGTCCTGCCCGCTTATAGGGATCTTTATATGCCTGGCAGAATGTTGCTCGAGCAATGCAAATAAGTAAATTACTAAGTTATAACATAATGATTAACTAAGTCTCGGATATAGTTAAAATTTATGGCTATAAATTTTAATTTTTTTTGCACCGCTTTCGAGCCATGCTGTAGCATGCGCTGGACCCGGGGGGTTTAGTCATCACTTGGGGTTAAGGGTGCCAGTTACAGAGGTAGCGTGTTGGTCGCAACCCAGTTCGATAGCTTTGATTGCCCCCGCCGGTTTCTCATTCGGCCGAATTGCTCGATGCCCTGGCGCGACGTTGTTCGCTTCTATGCCGGCATTGCAATCGTGACCTTGGGTATTGCCACCGCATTCGCCATGAAAGGCGCCTGGCTGATCCTGCCGTTTGCCGGGCTGGAAATGCTGGTACTGGGAATTGCGCTGTATGTTGTCGCACAGCGCGCTGCAAGCTGGCAGGAGATTGCAATTGATGCGGACAAAATCCGGGTGGTCGATCACTCGGCAAAAAAGGTAAAGAAACTGTCATTTCAACGTGCCTGGGTACGTGTAATGTTGGAAGAAGCCGCGATTACGGGGCATCCATCCCGTTTGCTGCTCGGTTCGCACGGACGCCATGTTGAAATTGGCAATTGCCTGAACGAAGAAGAAAAACGTCACCTTGTGGCACAGCTGCGGCGTGCAGTGGAAATATGAATAAAGCAGGGGTGCGGGCCGGGTAGTTGGCATGCATTTAATGAAAAAGTCTAAAGGTGTTGGAAGGAGAAATGTTGGCATGTTGGTAAAAACTGTAAAACGAGCGCTGGTGGTTATTGCCGCGTTCGCCGGCTCGATAACAGCGACGTCGGCATTTGCCGAATACGCACTTAATTTACCCCGTGGTGTTTCACCGATTAGTCAGGAAGCCTATGACCTGCACATGCTGATCCTGTGGGTCTGTGTGGCGATCGGTGTTGTAGTTTTCGGCGCGATGTTTATTTCCATTGTTAAGCACCGTAAATCCAAGGGTGCACAACCTGCCCAGTTCCATGAAAGTACTGCGGTGGAAATTGTCTGGACCATCGTGCCCTTCCTTATATTGGTCGGTATGGCAATTCCTGCTACCAAGGCGCTGGTGGCCATGGAAGATACCAGTAACGCCGATCTGAGTATCAAGGTTACCGGTTATCAGTGGAAATGGGGCTATGACTACATGGATGAAGGTGTGAGTTTTATCAGCACACTGTCCACACCTAAAGAGGAAATCTATAACCAGGCAGACAAGGGTGAGAACTACTTGCTGGAAGTCGACAACCCGGTTGTTGTCCCGGTAAACAAGAAGGTTCGACTACTTATCACTTCTGATGATGTGATTCATGCCTGGTGGGTGCCAAAGCTGGGTATGAAAAAAGACGCTATTCCAGGTTTCATCAACGAGATGTGGTTCAAGGCAGATAAAGAAGGTACCTACCGCGGCCAGTGTGCCGAGCTTTGCGGCAAGGATCATGGCTTTATGCCTATCGTGGTCGTTGCCAAGAATGAGAGTGATTACAACCAGTGGGTTGCCGACCAGAAAGGTGCTGCGGCTGCGGACGAAGCAGCGGCTGAGCGTGACTGGGGCATGGATGAGCTGATGGCTCGTGGTGAAAAAGTCTACGGTACAAGCTGTGCGGCCTGCCACCAGGCCAGTGGTGAAGGTGTTCCAGGTGCTTTTCCACCAATCAAGGGTGGCGCGATTTCCACCGGTCCCAAAGCGGCACATATTGATATTGTGATGAATGGCAAGCCTGGCACTGCCATGGCCGCTTTTGCCGGCCAGTTGAGTGACATTGATCTGGCGGCGGTGATTACCTATGAACGTAATGCCTGGGGCAACAATACAGGTGACCTGATTCAACCTTCTGAAGTTAAGGCTACCCGTTAAGGGTTGTGGAGGAGTAAGCATAATGAGTAGCGCAACGACACACGACGCACATCACGAAGAACACCCAAGCGGACTGATGCGCTGGGTAACCACAACCAATCATAAGGACATCGGAACCCTGTATCTGCTGTTTGCACTGACAATGTTTATTGTCGGTGGTGCGATGGCAATGATCATTCGCCTGGAGTTGTTCCAGCCGGGGCTGCAGTTCGTTGAGCCGCAGTTCTTTAACTCCATGACCACCATGCATGCGTTGATCATGATTTTTGGCGCGGTCATGCCGGCCTTCGTCGGGCTGGCAAACTGGCTGATCCCGATGATGATCGGTGCGCCGGACATGGCGCTGCCACGTCTGAATAACTGGAGTTTCTGGATCCTGCCTTTCGCCGGCCTGATGCTGTTGAGCACATTGTTTATGGAGGGCGGTGCGCCGGCAGGTGGCTGGACCATGTACCCGCCGCTGGTGCTGCAGACGGGTGATGCCTTCCCGTTCCTGATCTTCTCGGTCCACTTGCTGGGTATTTCTTCCATCATGGGTGCTATCAACGTCATCGTGACGATCGTGAATATGCGAGCGCCGACCATGACAATGATGAAGATGCCGCTGTTTGTATGGACCTGGCTGATCACTGCCTACCTGTTGATTGCCACCATGCCGGTGCTGGCGGGTGCAGTGACCATGCTGCTGACCGACCGCTTCTTCGATACCTCGTTCTTCAATGCAGCGGGTGGCGGTGATCCGGTTATGTTCCAGCATATCTTCTGGTTCTTCGGTCATCCCGAGGTGTATATCCTGATATTACCAGCCTTCGGTATTGTGTCTCAGATCATCCCGACCTTTGCGCGCAAACCGTTATTTGGTTACAGCTCCATGGTGTATGCCACGGCATCGATTGCCTTCCTGTCATTCATTGTGTGGGCACACCACATGTTCACAGTAGGTATGCCCTTAACCGCTGAACTCTTCTTCATGTATGCCACCATGTTGATCGCTGTGCCTACCGGGGTAAAAGTGTTCAACTGGGTGTCGACCATGTGGAAAGGATCCATGACCTTTGAAACGCCCATGCTGTTCGCCCTGGGCTTTGTCTTTATGTTCACCATTGGTGGTTTTTCCGGACTGATGCTGGCTATCGCTCCGGTCGATTTCCAGTATCACGATACCTATTTCGTGGTGGCGCACTTCCACTATGTACTGGTAACGGGTGCTGTGTATGCCATCATCGCGGCTGGGTATTACTGGCTGCCGAAGTGGACAGGGCACATGTATAACGAGAGGCTTGGCAAAATACACTTCTGGGTGTCGACCATTTCGGTAAATGTGTTGTTCTTCCCGCAGCACTTCCTGGGACTGGCTGGTATGCCGCGACGCATTCCTGACTACTCGGTGCAATTTACCGAGTTCAACCAGATCTCCACTATTGGTGGTTTGGTGTTCGGCGTGTCACAGCTGCTGTTCGTGTATATCGTTATCAAAACGATCAAGGGTGGCGAAAAAGCGACTGATCAGGTATGGGAAGGCGCCCACGGTCTGGAATGGACGCTGCCATCGCCGCCTCCGTATCACACCTTTACCACTGCGCCAATCGTCAAGTAGTGGAAGTGATGTCGATAACAACGCAAAGAAAACGTGCTCGCAACATGGCTGCAATTCTGGCCATGGTTGCGGTCGCTTTTTACCTGGTTTTTATCTTCGCTACGGCGAACGGATTCTGAGTAGATGAGCGACGGACGTCAGCAGGGAAAAAAGCGCACGCTTCGGCAGACGCTGATTATTGTTGCCCTTATGTCAGGCTTCGTGTTCGCGCTGGTGCCTCTATACGGGCTTTTGTGTGATGTAACCGGGTTGAATGGTAAAGCTCGTAACGAGCGAGCGGAATCAATCAGTATTGAACCAGACCTGTCGCGTACGGTTATGGTTGAATTCATTGCCAGTGTCAATGAATCCATGCCGTGGGATTTCAAGCCAGAGGTGACGCGTATGGAGGTCCACCCGGGCCAGATGTACAAAACATCGTTCCATGCGCGTAACCGCACCGACAATGACATGATTGGACAGGCGATTCCCAGTGTGTCGCCAGGGTTGGCAGCGCTGCATTTTAAAAAGACAGAGTGCTTCTGTTTTACCGAGCAGCAGTTCGGTGCCGGCGAAGGTCGGGATATGCCCCTGCTGTTTATGGTCGACAAGGACCTGCCCGAGGAAATTGGCACGGTGACCCTGGCCTATACATTTTTTGATAAACAGAAGTTAGTGAATTAAAACACCAAAGATGAGGATGTTGGAATGAGTGAAGCACATGGCGGTTATTACGTGCCCCACGGCACGCATTGGCCGATCGTTGGCTCTATCGGGCTGACGGCGCTGGTTGGAGGGTTTGCCCATTTCCTGAATGGTGGTGGCAGCGGCATGGCCATCATGATGGTCGGGCTGGGTATCATGATCTTCATGATGTTCGGCTGGTTCGGTCAGGTCATCCGCGAAAGCGAATCCGGGATGTATAACGAACAGGTGGACAAGTCATTCCGTTGGGGTATGAGCTGGTTCATCTTTTCAGAGGTCATGTTCTTTGCCGCTTTCTTTGGCGCGTTGTTCTACGCGCGGGTGCTCTCGGTACCCTGGCTGGGTGGAGCAGATGCGGTAACCAACGAAGTGCTCTGGAACGGTTGGGAAGCGATGTGGCCAACCAACGGTCCAGCCGATCTCGGTGGGCAGTTCACTATACTCGACCCGTGGAAGATTCCGGCACTGAATACACTGTTGTTATTGAGCAGTGGTGTCACCATTACCTTTGCTCACTGGGCGCTGAAGAAAGGGAACCGCGGTCCTCTGGTGCTGTGGATGCTGGCTACTGTCCTGCTGGGCGCAACCTTCCTGGGCTTTCAGGCATACGAATATATTGAGGCTTACAGCGATCATCACAATCTGACGCTGAGCTCAGGTGTCTATGGGTCGACTTTCTTCATGTTGACAGGGTTCCACGGTATGCACGTGACTATCGGTACCATTATGCTGATAGTCATAACCTTGCGCTGCATGAAGGGGCACTTTACGCCGGGAAACCATTTCGCCTTTGAGGGTGTGGCATGGTACTGGCACTTTGTTGACGTTGTCTGGTTGGGATTATTTATTTTCGTCTATATCATCTAGACCGGCGTTGGCCGCAACAAAAAAGCGCCGCATTGCGGCGTTTTTTTTGTTTGCTGCAAGGTTTAGTTTATTTTTCTTCCGGGGGGATCTGCTGCGGAGCATCCGGGTAGATGCCATGTGGTTTGATATGCCCGGTAAAGATACCCAGCATAATCAGGGCAAACAGGGATACGGACAGTGCAATACGCACAGTGAGCGCTTTGGCAGTACGATCAGTCTTACCTCGATCTTTCAACAGGAAAACAATGCCGCTACCCAGGCTGACAATGATTGCCAGTATGGTCACAACGATAAGTATTTTGATAATCATTTTTGGCGTCTATGTGGTTGTTTGGGCGAGTATAGGGGAATGTTGCCGCGATCACCAAGCCGGACTCACGTCTACACATCACGCAGTTTATAAGGCTATAGCAGAATTAACTTGCGGCCTGATGGGCGGCTGCGTAGGCTGACTAGATGCGATTCGGCAGCATTGAATTTTCTCCCAGTCGCTGGCCCAGCCTGATTACCCTGGTTATGTTCGGGATTTTAATGTCGCTGGGTTTCTGGCAGCTCGATCGCGCGGAGCAAAAACAAGACCTTCTTGGTGAGTTCAGCGGAGGCTCCGAACAGGCACCCTTCAGACTGGATGAGACCATGTTGTCATTTGATGATCTGCAGTACCAGTTTGCAATGGCTGTCGGCGCCTATGACGCTAAGCGACAATTCCTGCTGGACAATCGTACTCACAACGGCATTGCTGGCTATGAAGTTTTGACTCCGTTGCGACTTGCGGGCGGAAGTTTTGCTGTGCTGGTTAACCGTGGCTGGATACCACTGGGAGCCAGCCGTGCCCAATTGCCTGAGCTGCCTGTCTCCGATGAGGGGCGCGAAGTGATCGGCCGAATAAAACGGGTTTCGCTGGAGGGCTTTCGCCTGGGCGAGGAAGAGCTGCGTGAGGGTTGGCCATACCGGATCCAGCACGTAGATACCGATTTTCTGGGAGACGAACTGGGATACAGACTGATGCCAATTGTATTGCTGCTCGGGCCGGAAGAGCGTGACGGCTTTGTCAGGGAGTGGCACCCGTTGACCTTTGGCCCGGAACGCAATGTGGGATATGCCGTACAGTGGTTTGGACTTGCGCTGGCGCTGGCAATTATATATCTGGCTGTAAATTTACATAGAGTGAAATAATTATGACTACCGATTCTATTGATCCGCCGCAACGGCGGCGTTCGCGTGCTTCGTTACTGATTGTGCTTGCCCTGTTTGCGGCGCCGGTACTGATTGCATGGTCGTTGTTTTACTTGTTTCCCGAATGGATGCCGTCCGGAACAAGCAATCACGGCGACCTGGTTGAGCCAGCCAGGCCGTTGCCGGCCTTCAGCCTGAATACCGTATCAGGTGATGTTGTGGATCAGACCTACCTGCGTGGCAAATGGAACTATGTTTATCTTCACGAGGGCGAATGCGACACTGCTTGCGTAGAGCGACTGTATAAAGTTCGGCAGCTACGGCTTGCGCACGGCAAGGATATTGACCGTATGCAGCGGCTGATGCTTTGGCGAGCCGACGCTGTGAGCACGGAAGCCCGTGTAGAGCTTCAGTCGCATTTCCCTGGACAGGTTATTGCTCTGGTGCCGGAAAATTCAGAATTGGTCCCTGCATTTTTAACTGATGCTGCCGATCCGCTGATAGCCGGAAGGATATATCTGGTTGATCCGTTGGGAAATCTTATGATGAGCTATCAGCCGGAAGCGGAGCCTCGCGGTATTATCAAAGATATGCACAGACTCTTAAAATATTCCGGATTAGGGTAAAATACCTGGCTCTGGCGCCTGGCCAGCATATAAAAACCACATGTGTCGGGAGCATGATGAGTATTTCAATAGCAGCGAACGCCACGCTACATTGGCGCGATTATCTCGGTGTCTGCAAACTCAAAGTAGTTGCTTTGATCGTATTTACCGCCCTGGTCGGGATGTTTCTCGCGGTGCCGGGTATGGTGCCCTGGCAACCACTGATTTTCGGTACGCTGGGAATCGGCATGGCGGCAGCTTCGGCCGCGGCTATAAACCATGTAGTTGATCAGTATGCCGATGCGCGTATGGAGCGTACCGCGAACCGCCCCGTTGCGAGTGGTCATCTGACCAGTCGCAGTTGCCTGGTATTTGCGCTGGTTCTGGCCGTGTTGGCGATGTGGATACTGGTGCAATTTGTTAATACGTTGACCGCGATACTCACCTTTGCTTCGCTGATTGGCTACGCGGTGATCTATACGCTGTACCTTAAACGTGCGACTCCACAAAATATTGTCATAGGTGGTGCTGCCGGTGCTGCCCCGCCAGTACTTGGTTGGACGGCAGTCACAGGACATGTCGATCCGAACGCTTTGCTGCTTTTTCTTATTATTTTCGTCTGGACACCCCCCCATTTCTGGGCGCTCGCGATTCATCGCCGGCACGAATATGCAAAGGTCGATATTCCTATGTTACCGGTAACGCACGGCGTTGATTTTACCCGCCTGCAGATTTTGCTCTATACCATTTTGTTGCTGGCCGTCACGGTGATGCCGTATGCCACGGGCATGAGCGGGTTGCTTTATCTGGTTGGCGCGCTCGGACTTGGCGCCGGTTTTCTTTATCACGCCTGGGCATTGATGCGCGATGAAAGTGGCAAACAGGCCATGAAGACCTTCGGTTACTCGATTACCTACCTGATGGCTCTGTTTGCCTTGCTGCTGATTGATCATTACGTGCCTTACCGCTGGACTCCCTGACATCTGTTTGGTTCGATTCTAAGACGGCGCGCCTGAACCAGGGCGCGCCGTTTTTCATTGCTTTCTTTGATATATATCAACCCCCGGGGACGATTTTAGTGGGTTTTTGATTTGCTAGACTGCCGGTGTTTGCTGGATAGTATTTAGCCGTTTATACAGTTATGGGGAGCACTGTTGTGTTAGATGAATCCTTGCGGGCAAGTTGTATAGCAGTATGTGTCAAGAACGAAAACAAGGAAGTTCTTCAACAGAATGAACTCTGCAGAAAGATTTGCGGTGATTGTCTGGGTGAGGTGTGTGAAAAGGGGTGCATGTCGCTGTTTGCGCAAGACGAAGCTTTGCAATGGAAAGACTGGGGTTCTCGTGTCTACAAGAACAGCCATATCCATGATGCATTCTTTGACATAACGCTGCTGCTTGGTAGTAAAAATATCATTACGTTTCTGCAGCCGTTAAAAGACAAGTACGAGCAAGCTTTGGCTTACTACCAGGGTAAGGGGCTGACTCGAAGAGAAACCGAGGTGATTTCGCTAACAATCCGCGGAGTCACCAATATTGATATCTGCGAGTCCTTGTCTATATCAAAGGCAACCCTGAGGACGCATTTGAATAACATTTATCGAAAGCTGCGCGAACTGGGCGAGGAGCCGGCATTTATGCCTGCGAATCGGGTTTCGATCTGATCAAGGAGCTGGTTATGAAATCCTGTGTGTTTATTCACACCAATCACAAGCAGATTGTTGGCGCTCATGTAGCGGAGCGTGCGTTACGTAGATATTCCAGGCGTAACGAAAAATTCGACGTTCGGTTCATACAGCTGAAAGACCATTCATTTTTCAATGACCGCGAGGGTCAGTTGTACCTGCGCGATGGCATGCAGCGCCCATGGCTGAACAATGATTTGCAGTCATTTACTCCGTTGAGGTTTATGCCGCCGGAGCTTATGGGTTACGAAGGCCGGTCAGTGGTTATTGATCCGGATATATTTGCGGTTTCCGATATCTGGGATCTGTTGTCAAGGGATATGCAGGGCAAGTCGATCATGTGTCGTGCCCGCACTGGTACAAAGGGAAAGTTCGATCGTTGTCTTGCCAGTAGTGTCATGCTGCTGGATAACGCCAGGCTCAAGCACTGGAAAGTGGAAGAAAATTTTAACGAAATGTTCCAGGGTAAACGTGACTATATGAACTGGATTTGTCTGAAGACCGAATCTCGGGAGTCGATCGGTCTTCTCGAAAGTGAATGGAATGATTTCGACAAACTCACGCCTGAAACAAAAATGCTGCATACGACCAAGCGTAAAACCCAGCCGTGGAAAACGGGTTTGCCGATCGATCATCGTCCGCGTGAGAAATTCCCCTATTTTCCCCCGTTAGCCTGGGTGATGAAGGCCAGGCGAAAGTTGTTTGGTGAGTACGCGTTTCTTGGGCATTACAAGCCGCATCCGGATCCCAATCAGCAAAACCTGTTCTTTGGTCTGTTAAAGGAATGTATTGACGAGGGCACTGTAAGTGAGGAGATGATTCGGGAGCAGATGAATCACAACCACGTGCGGCATGATGCGTTCGAGGTGCTGGATAAAACGCCGCCACTGGCGCCAGCTTAACCGGGGGTGGCAGGTGGACTACTGCGTATTCATACACACCAACCATAAACAGATTGTTGGTGCGCTGGTCGCCGAGTATGCGCTGCGGCGTAACTCGAATAATTGCGATAAGTTCGACGTTAAAATTATCAAGCAGAATGATTATCCGTTTTTTCAGGAGCGTGAAGGGCAGCTGTACCTGCGTGACGGTATAAAACGCCCCTGGTTCAATGAAGATCTGCAGTCATTTACGCCAACGCGCTTCATGCCGCCGGAGTTGATGGGGTATCAGGGGCGTGCTGTGGTTATTGACCCGGATATTTTTGCGGTCGGTGATGTCTGGGAGTTGCTATCTCGGGATATGCACGGCAAGGCCATCATGTGCAGGCGCCGGGCGGGACCGAAAGGTGTCATTGATCGCTGTTTGGCAAGTAGTGTGATGTTGCTGGACAACAGCAGGCTCAGGCACTGGAACGTTAAGGAAAAGTTCGAAAAGATGTTCAGTTTCGAACAGGATTACCAGCCATGGATCTGTTTGAAGGATGAGCCGCGAGAGACTATCGGGCTTATAGAAAACGAGTGGAATGACTTCGACAAGCTTGATGACAATACCAAAATGATTCACAACACCCGGCGCAGGACACAGCCGTGGAAAGCGGGGCTTCCCATCGACTGGCGTCCTGCGGAAAATTTTCGCCTGTTTCCACCGCTTGGCTGGTTGATGCGCGCAAGGCGTAAGTTGTTTGGCGAATATGCTTTGCTAGGGCGCTACAAGTCTCACCCTGATCCAAACCAGGAGCGCTTCTTTTTCGGCCTGCTAAAAGAATGCCTGGAAAAAGGTATTGTCACTGACGACATGATTCGTGACGAAATGGCTCAAAACCATGTCCGGCATGATGCTTTCGATGTGGTCGAGCGGACGCCCAGGCTTGTGGGTGCCTGGCGATAAAGCCGACACCACCTGGGACGCAGCATCCGGAAATCCGGTGCCTCGGATTTCTGCCGGCTGGCGCGTCTTCATTCCTGCACTAAACTTGTACCGTTTATACCCGGAAACATTGGACGTTATCTTTGGCTTAAAAGTAAGAATTTTGCCTTCAGTACTTCCGTATATTAGAATATCGTGTTTTTGTGGCCCCGCAGGGACAACCCAGCCAGCTCGCGCACTACGAGGCAGAAATAATGGCACATACCGGTATCGCCAGTACAGAACAGTACAATTATGAAATAATCAAGAAATTCAGCGTGATGGCATTGATCTGGGGGGTCCTGGGGATGGCTACCGGGGTCTATATTGCGGCCGAACTGGCCTGGCCTGCGCTGAACTTTGATATCCCTGCGATAACATTTGGGCGCCTGCGGCCAGTCCACACTACACTGGTAATCTTCGGATTCGGGGGCAGCGCCTTGTTCGCGACCTCTTACTACGTGGTACAGCGTACCGGTCAAACCCGTCTTTACAGCGACTGGATGGCGACTTTCACGTTCTGGGGTTGGCAGGTTGCCGTAGCCGCAGGTGCCGTCAGCTATATGTTTGGTGTTACCCAGGCGCGCGAATACGCCGAATTCGAGTGGCCGATTGACTTGCTGATTGCCGTGACCTGGGTGGTGTACTTTCTGCTGTATGTCCTGACGTTGAAACGCCGATCCCAGCCGCATATTTATGTCGCCAACTGGTTCTACCTGGCGTTTATTCTGGCGACAGCGATTCTGCACATTTTTAACAATCTGGCTGTGCCAATTGGATTGTTCAGCCTCAAGTCCTATAGCCTGTTCTCCGGTGTCCAGGACGCCATGACACAGTGGTGGTATGGACATAACGCCGTGGGTTTTTTCCTGACGGCGGCGTTCCTCGGCATGATGTATTATTTCGTGCCCAAGCAGGCAGGACGACCGGTGTATTCGTACCGGCTGTCCATTATCCATTTCTGGGCGCTGTCGTTTCTCTATATGTGGGTCGGTGGTCACCACCTGCACTGGACAGCGCTGCCTGACTGGACTTCAACGCTGGCGGCAACGTTCTCCATTATGCTGCTGTTGCCATCATGGGGCGGCATGATCAACGGCATTATGACTTTATCCGGCGCGTGGGAAAAACTGCGTACTGATCCAATCATGCTGTTTCTGATCACAGCGCTGTCATTTTATGGCATGTCAACCTTTGAAGGTCCGCTGATGTCACTGAAGAGCGTGAATGCCCTGTCGCATTACACTGACTGGACTATTGGGCATGTGCACTCGGGTGCCCTGGGCTGGGTGGCCATGGTGTCCTTCGGTTCTTTCTATCATCTGATACCGCGCCTTTGGGATACCAGAATCTACAGCACGAAACTCATTTATGTGCATTTCTGGCTGGCGACCATCGGCATCCTGCTTTACATCACTGCCCTGTGGGTGGCGGGTATCGTGCAGGGCCTGATGCTGCGCAGCTTTGATGACTACGGCAACCTGGCTTATACCTTTGTCGAAACCGTGGCATTTCTGCACAAACCCTATGTCGTGCGAGCGTTGGGTGGTGCCTTCTTTGTTCTTGGTATCCTGGTGATGAGCTATAACGTCTACTTGACGGTCCGCCGGTCGCGTGTAGAAGCAGCTGCCATTGAAGCCAAATTGGCTGCCAAAATGGCGAAAGCCTGAGTCAGGTCGCAGACGGAGTAAACACAAGTGATCAAGCACGAAAGTATCGAAACAAATGCCGGTCTGCTGATCGTTCTGACCATGATTGTCATCAGTATTGGTGGCCTGGTGGAAATTGTCCCGCTGTTCTTTATCAACGACACTGTAGAAAAGGTCGAGGGTGTACGCCCGTACTCACCACTTGAGCTAAGGGGACGGGACATCTACCAGCGCGAGGGCTGTTACTTGTGTCACTCGCAGATGATCCGCCCGTTCCGCGATGAGTGGTTGCGCTATGGACACTACTCGCTTGCCGCAGAGTCCAAGTATGACCATCCGTTCCAGTGGGGGTCCAAGCGTACCGGTCCTGACCTTGCGCGAGTCGGCAACAAGTATTCAAATGAATGGCACGTTGCTCACATGGTCAATCCGCGCGATGTAGTACCGCAGTCCATCATGCCGAATTATCCCTGGCTGCTGGATACTGACCTGGACTTCTCTGACGTTCAGAGTCGCATGCGCGCGCTGAAAATGACGGGTGTTCCATACTCCGAGAGCCAGGAAGAATACGACAGTAACGTGGTGGAATTTGGTGTTGATGTTGCAGACCAGCTGGATATTCTCCAGGCTGAAGAAAATCTCATGGAGCAGGCGCTGGCCAATGACTACGATGGCCAGCGTGATCGTATTACCGAAATGGATGCCATGATTGCTTACCTGCAGATGCTTGGCACCATGGTGGATTTCAGTCAGTACGAAGAAGGGTATTTTGCCGAGTTCCGTTAATAACTCACGTGTGGCTGGAGATTGCTGATATGCCGGAATGGTTGCTCTGGTTCAGCCGCTTTGAGAACAGCAAGATTGTTGCGTTGCTGCTGTTCTTCTTTACCTTCTGCGGAATCATAATTTATGTCTACACGGGGAAGAAGCGTTCCAGGAGACTGGAATCCTACAAATACATCCCCTTGCAGGACGATGAACGAGATTTGAGCGCCAGCAGTGGCGAGGAAACGAGCAATGAGCGAAAAGAAGAGTAGTTCACAGTCTGCTGTGCAGACCACCGGCCATGCATGGGACGGTGATTTGCAGGAATTTAACAACCCATTGCCAAACTGGTGGCTGTGGTCTTTTTATGCCACCGTGGTATTCGCCATACTTTACTGGCTTATATATCCCGCCTGGCCTGTTGGTGGTAGTTACACCAAGGGCATTATGAACAACATCACGTTTGTTGATGGCGAAGGCCAGGAAGTTACCATGCACTGGAACACGCGTGCGTTGTTACTTAAGGATCTTCAGGAAGGTAAGGGCGCGCTTCTGAGTCAGGAGTATATGGACAAGGTTGCCGAAGCGAGCTACACGGATATTCTGGGTGATGCTGAAATGATGGCTTTTACGCGATCAGTGGCCAACGGGCTGTTTGGCGATAACTGTGCGGCTTGTCACGGCGCCGGTGGTACTGGAGTGATGGCGCTGTTCCCCAATATCGCGGACGATGACTGGCTGTGGGGCGGGTCTGTACAGGATATAGAAAACAGTATTGCCAACGGCCATCTGGGATTCATGCCGGGTTTTGATGGCGTGTTTGACGAGCAGCAGCTTGATGACGTCGCAACTTTTGTTCTTGGCCTGTCCGGGCACGAAGTAGATTCTTCTGCCACTACACGTGGTGAGCATATATTCAACTCGGAAGCCGGTGGTTGTTATTACTGCCATACCAAGGCGGGTAGCGGTTTGAAGTCCCAGGGTTCGGCAAATCTGACTGACAAGATCTGGACGATCGTTGACGTCAATGCGGCCGAAGGCATTGAGGCAAAGAAGGCGTTGGTCAAACAAGTGGTTACCAGGGGTGTGAAGCGCGAAATGCCGCACTGGTCCGATCGCTTGAGTGCCACGCAGATCAAGTTGCTGACCGTCTATGTACATGAGCTAAGTGGTGGTCAGTAGCGGAACAGCTCGGGTTCCATAAGAAATTTTCCGGAGCTGCCATCATGGGTGCTGGTTCACAAACGCTGTACGAAAAGCGGGTATCCATCTACCCGCGTTCAGTGCAGGGGCGTTTCAGAACAATCAAATGGGGCATCCTTGCCCTGGCCTATGGTGTCTATTTTCTTCTTCCCTGGCTGCGTTGGGAGCGTAATGTCGGTCCTGACCAGGCAGTTCTGTTTGATATAGGCGCGCGCAAATTCTATCTTTTTGATCTGGTCGTACACGCGCAGGATTTATTCTGGCTGGCTGGATTACTGATGATTGCCGCGCTGCTGCTGTTCTTTGTGACCGGAATTGCAGGGCGCGTTTTTTGCGGTTACTTTTGTTTCCAGACGCTGTGGACTGATCTGTTCATGCTGATCGAGCGTCTGGTGCAGGGTGACCGTGTTGCGCGCATCCGGTTGGACAAAAGCCCCTTGAGCCTTAACAAGGTTTCGCGCAAGGGGCTGACGCATCTGCTCTGGTTTATGTCTGCCTTCTGGACCGGTTTGACGTTTACACTCTACTGGGAAAATGCACCGCAACTGCTGATCGACTGGTTTAGCGGTACGGCACCTTTTGCTGCCTATGCGACAACTTTGTTTCTTACTGCTACTACCTATGTCATGGCGGGTCTCGCTCGTGAGCAGGTGTGTACCTACATGTGTCCTTATGCGCGTTTTCAGTCTGTCATGTTCGATGCGGATACGCGCATTGTTGCCTATGATGTGGGGCGAGGTGAGGGGGCGAACGGTCGGCATAAAGTTACCCGTGATCTGAAGCGCCAGGAGCAACGGCAACAGGCGGGTGCCGGTGATTGTATAGACTGCGGTTACTGTGTGCAGGTGTGCCCGACCGGGATTGATATCCGCAACGGGTTGCAGGTTCAGTGTATCAGTTGTGCTTTATGTATTGATGCCTGCGATACCATTATGAAATCACTGGGCTGGGGCGAAAGTCTGATTGGCTACACGTCGGAAAAGCAGGCCGCGGGTCAACCCAGTCGAATCTGGAAACCTAAGACGGTTGGCTATGGGCTGGTGTTGTTGGCGGCCATCGCCAGTCTGGGTTGGAGTGTCAGTCATCAGGCGCCGCTGGAGATGAGCGTAGTGCAGGTACGACAACCTCTTTTCGTGCGACTGTCGGACGGCCGCGTGCAAAACAGTTACGAACTTCACCTGGAAAACAAGACAGACCGGCCCGTTAACCTGGTGATCATGATGCGTGGCCTTAGCGGTGCCGAGCTGGATGTGGGGCGTTTGCAATCGGTCAGTTTGCAGCCCCAACGGAGTCTGCGCGTGCTTGCGCGCGTGCGCTGGCAGTCAGGACATGGCCTTAAGGGTTCGCGCAGCTTCGTGTTCAATATCGTTCCCCAGCAGCGCAGTGAACTCGGGATGATTAGTTCGCCGGCAACATTTTATCTCCCGGGACTGGAGTACTGATGCTGGAGTCTATGCTGGCATTGCCACTGAGTGCAGCAGCGGCGGTGTTGCTGTTCGCACTGCTGTATGGGTTGTCGCCGATGAATGGCAGGCAAGTGGCAGTTGTCGTGGCGCTGGTATCGCTGGCCATGTTGCTGATGTACAGTCTGGTCGACTGGCCGGGTGGTGATGTACTGGCGATGTATGTGGCCGTATTGATGGTGACAGCCTACCTGTTGGGGATTGTCAGTCACGCACGGGAAACCCGCGGCGCAGGTGCAAGGGGGCGCTGGTTCCACTGGGCACCAGCCGTAATCGTCATATTTTTTGCACTGCTTTTTGCGCTTGATGGTGTCCTGGTCGTGGTGTCGAAGCAGGGGCTGCCAGACTCGATAGCCAACCTGATACTGCCAGAGCCCGCGCGGCAAAACAGGGTACGCTCGGTATTTCCGGGAACAGTGGCCAATGATTTTCAGAAAAAAGAAGGTCTGTATAACGAGTATCTCCAGCAAGTCGAGCGCCAGCAACAGCGAGGCTGGCAGGTCAACAAGGGTTGGTTGCAGGCGCCTGTGGCTGATCGTCCCGCCGCGTTTCAGGTGCAGGTATTGGAACCGGACGGTGCGGCAGTGCAATATGCAGAAATAAGTGGTCAGTTCCAGCGCCCGTCCGACAGCAAACAGGATACGGCGTTCGATATGCGTGAGGTGGAGCCAGGTGTGTACCGCGTGGTACTCACGCTTCCGGAGCCAGGCGTCTGGGCGCTGGTTTTGAAGATCAGGCGAGGCCAACAGTTACATGAAGTACATGCCAGTACTTCGGTGAAAGTACCCGCAGCATTGCTTGAGTGAACAACAGGACGCGCGATCGTTTGAACGGCTCCGTACAACAAGAAGACTGTTATCACTGCGGTTTACCGGTTCCTGCCTCGGCTCACTACCTGGTGGACATAGAGGGTGAGTCGCATCCCATGTGTTGCCGGGGCTGCCAGGCGGTCGCGCAGGCTATCGTCGATAGTGGCCTGACTGACTTCTACCGCTACCGCACAGAGAAGTCCCCACAGGCCAAAGACCTGGTCCCCGAGCAGCTCGAAGAGCTGGCGCTCTATAATCGCGAAGATTTACAAAAGTCGTTTGTAACAGAACAATCGGACGACAGTCGCGAAACATCCTTGATACTGGAAGGTATTGTTTGTGCTGCCTGCGTCTGGTTGAACGAACGCCATGTGCGTGCCTTGCCTGGGGTGCAGGAATTTGCCGTCAACTACTCTACCCATCGTGCCCGCGTTCGCTGGGATAACGAGCGCATCAGGCTCAGCGATATTCTCGAAGCCATCAGTGCTATCGGGTACCACGCCCATCCCTTCGATCCCGGTCGTCAGGAGCAGATCTATCGCGACGAACGTCGTGCCGCCATGCGGCGACTGGCAGTGGCAGGTCTTGGCATGATGCAGGTAATGATGCTTGCAGTGGCCTTGTATGCGGGTGAGCACGAAGGCATGGATGCCGGGCTGAAGAATTTTCTACGCTGGGTCAGCATGCTGTTGACGGTGCCGGTTATTCTTTATTCAGGCAAGTCTTTCTTCACCAGTGCCTGGCGTGATCTACGCAGGCACCAGCTGGGGATGGATGTGCCGGTTTCACTTGCTATCGGTGGTGCCTTCGCTGCAAGTGTGTGGGCGACATTGCGTGGCAGCGGTGAAATCTATTTTGACTCGGTTACGATGTTTACTTTTTTCCTGCTTGCCGGACGATTCCTTGAAATGGGTGCGCGTCACCGCGCCGGGCAGGCCGCAGAGGAGCTGGTTAAGTTGCTGCCGGCGACCGCATCGCGTCTGAACGATGGCAACGAAGAGCGTGTTCCTGTGACAGATCTGGGGCCCGGTGACGCGGTGCTGATACGCCCAGGCGAGAGTGTGCCGGCGGATGGCCGGGTAACTGAAGGCAGCAGTTCAGTGGACGAGTCATTATTAACCGGAGAAAGTCTGCCGCAATTGCGCAAGCCGGGTGATTTGCTGGTCGGTGGTACGGTCAACAATGAAAGTCCTTTACTGATGCAGGTGGATAGCGTGGGTGAAGAAACCGTGCTATCAGCCATTGTGCGGTTGCTGGATCGCGCGCAGATGGAAAAGCCGGGTATCGCGCGTCTGGCCGATCGTGTTGCCGGGTGGTTTGTGGCCGGCTTGCTGGTGCTTGCTGCTGGTGTTGCCTGGTGGTGGTGGCAACATGAGCCGGCGCATGCCTTTGCAGTAACGCTCTCGGTTTTGGTGGTGACCTGCCCCTGTGCATTGTCGCTGGCGACGCCTGCGGCGCTGACTGCAGCAACGGGTGCGCTCACCCGGCTGGGTGTGTTGACCACGCGTGGACATGCCCTGGAGACGCTGGCGCATGCTACGCACATGATTTTTGATAAAACCGGCACCCTGACAGAGGGTCGGTTGCGTCTCGATAGTGTTGAAACATTCACCACGCTGGATCGAAACGAATGCCTGCGGATTGCGGCCGCCCTGGAGCAGGGATCCGAACATCCCATAGCCCGGGCATTGATTGCCGAAGCGCCTGAATCACCGCGCGCTGAAGCCATGCTGGCAAGTCCGGGTCAGGGTATCGAGGGGGTTGTCAATGGAGATCGTTACCGCATTGGTGTTTCTGCATACGTGAATGAGCTTTGTATGGATGATGTCAGCATTTCGGGAGATACGCTGAGCAGTGTCGTGCTGGGTAATGAAAATGGTGCTCTCGCGCACTTTTGTTTCGCCGATCACCTGCGTGCTGGGGCAGAGGTGACCATCAGACAGTTGCAGCAACTGGGTCTGGAAGTTGAACTGTTAAGTGGCGACGAATTGAATGCCGTGCAGTCCGTGGCCAGTACTTTGGGAATTGACAGGTTTCAGGCTCGCAGCCGTCCTGAAGACAAGCTGGCACGAATACGGGAATTACAGTCAGCAGGCGCGGTTGTGGCCATGATTGGCGACGGGGTCAACGATGCACCGGTGCTGGCCGGTGCGCAGGTGTCACTGGCCATGGGTGGCGGTACCCAGCTGGCTCATGCCAGTGCGGACATGGTGCTGCTGTCAGAGCAGCTGCCACATCTTGTCGATGCGGTTCGCACCAGCCGGCGTACGTTGGCGGTTATTCGCCAGAACCTGGCCTGGGCGCTGGTTTATAATATAGTTGCCTTGCCGCTCGCTGCTGTTGGCTGGGTTGCACCCTGGATGGCGGCCATTGGCATGTCAACCAGCTCGCTGGTAGTGGTGCTGAATGCGCTGCGGCTCAGAAATAAGGGTAATTCGTGATATGGATATTCTCTACCTGCTCATACCTATCAGTTTGATTATTATGGGGATTGCTATATGGGTGTTCCTCTGGGCTATCCGTTCCGGCCAGTTCGAAGACCTCGAAGGGCCGGCTCACCAGATTCTCATGGACGACGATGACCCGCGGATTCCGCGCAAGCCAAAATTGAACGAAGACAAAGAGTAAGATAAGATAACGCTAATATTTAGCGAGGCGCCTGAGTGTGTTTAGTTTCCAGAATTTCCCCATGTTCATCGTTATTGCGCTGGTAACAATGGCGTGGTTGAGCTTTCTGTCGGTTGTATTCTTCGCCTGAGTTTTCAGATATACCAGAATAAAAAACGGCCCCTCAGGGCCGTTTTTTATCGAATACGGGGTCAGAGTTGAAATCTGTCCCGGAACGCTTAAGCCATCATTCCTTTCAGCTTGTTAATTGCGTTTTTCTCCAGTTGCCGAATGCGTTCAGCGGACACGCCAAACTCAGAGGCCAGATCCTGCAGCGTGGTTTTTTCCTCGCTCAGCCAGCGCTGTTCAAGTATTACGCGGTCACGTTCACCGAGCTTCTCAAGAGCACTATACAGCTGGTTATTACTTTGTTCTTCCCAGTCACTGCTTTCCAGAGAATGGGCCGGATCGCTATGGGCAGGCGCGCTAAGGTATGCCGCCGGTGTCCATGCAGCATCATCTTCGTCACCAGCCACTGCCGGGTCGAAGGATAGATCCTGACCATTCAACCGTGATTCCATCTCCAGGACGGTTTCCGGGCTCACGCCGAGATCTTCCGCTACGGATTCGACTTCCTCGCGGCTGAACCAGCCGAGACGTTTTTTCGAGCTGCGCAGGTTAAAGAACAGTTTGCGCTGCGCCTTGGTGGTAGCCACTTTGACGATGCGCCAGTTGCGCAGAACGTACTCATGGATCTCGGCTTTGACCCAGTGCACGGCAAACGATACCAGGCGTACGCCAACGTCCGGGTTGAAGCGACGCACGGCTTTCATCAAACCGATACCGCCTTCCTGAATTAGATCGGAGAGGGGCAGGCCATAGCCGCTATAGCCACGGGCTACTTTCACCACGAAGCGCAGGTGCGAGACAACCAGTTCACGCGCTGCGTCAAGGTCGTTATGTTCGCGCAGGCGCAGCGACAGTTCGCGCTCGCGTTCCGCGCTCAAGATCGGTGCCCGATAGACTTCACGCAAATAGCTGTCCAGCTGTTCGCCGGGAACAGGCAGATTCATGGTGTTACTGGCGACTAAGGCATTACTCATCTGGGAAGAACCTCCATCTCATTAGACTGCAATTTTAGCACTCCAATTATGAGAGTGCTAATCGCACCAAAAGTTCCTTTTATTGCCGATAGTTAGTATTGGTCCTGATAAAGATTAGCTTAATTATCAGGCGCATACCTTGTTTCTGCCCTGCGCCTTGGCCGCGTACAGTAATTCGTCAGCCTGGTTTAGCAGCTGGGTAAGGGTCATATTCGGGTGCTGCTCATTACTGGCCAGGCCTATGCTTACCGTGACAGTGACACCGTCCGGGTGAAGAGTTTCGATCTGGCGGCGCAGTTCTTCGGCGCATTCGCGTGCGTCGCAGGTGCTGCAGCGTGGTACCAATAGAGCAAATTCTTCGCCGCCAAAACGCACTGCCATGGTATTTTCGGGTAATCGTTCAAGCAACAGACTGCCGATGGCTTTGAGCACCCGGTCGCCAGTAATATGCCCGAGCTTGTCATTGATTTTCTTGAAGTGGTCGATATCAAGCAGCACAGCAGCTACCGGGTGATTATTGCGGTTGGCAAGAAACTGGTCGCCGTGGTCAAGCAGGTAGCGGCGATTGTAGACCTGCGTCAGGCTGTCTGTGATCGCAAGATGGTGCATTGCCTCGGTCTGGCGCTTAAGCGCAGAAAACTGCTGCTTGATCAGCAGCAACGAGCGGATGCGTGCCATCAGCACTTCTTCAATAATGGGCTTGGCGACGAAATCATTGCCGCCGGCATGGAACACTTCGACCTGCTTCTCATCAGCTTCCGCGCCGGTCAGAACCAGTACTGGCATTTCCTGTGATGAATAGTGAAATTTTGCCCGGATGGCATGTAGAAGATCGCCACCCGTCATGTATCCCTGGAGGAAAAAATCCGTAATAACAATGTCGAAGCTCTCGTCTTCACGCGGCCCGCCAGGAGCAGTTTCTCCCAGCAACTGCAACGCTTCTTCGGCGTGAGTGGTATGCACCACTTGCAGGCCGTGGCGTTCCATGAGACGCATCAATACGGTGGCAGCCAGCTGGCTGTCCTCGACGTAGAGGATACGCCCCACCAGACCGGTATTACGTTGCATGAAGTCCTTGATGAACTCGGCGAATGCTCGATAGCCGAGTGACTTGTCGAAGTAATCGGTGACTCCCGCTGCAAAGCCTTCGCGCAGCAATCTGGCGTCAGCGTCTCCGGAGACAACAATGGTCGGCGTGTAGTGGTGGTGACTGGATGCCCGGACGTAGCGAATGAGTTCCAGACCATCCTTGTCGGGCAGCATCAGCGCTGTGGTAATCAGGTCGAAGTGGCTGCGTTCCAGCCAGGCACAGGCTTCCTGCACCGTACCGCAGATGATGAGTTCGGTGTCCGGCATCTCTTCATTGAGAATCCGTACAATGATCGTACGGGCGACTTCCGAACTGTCTACCACCAGGATGCGATTGAGTTTTCGGGGCATTAATTCTGGAGCCTTCGGTTTCGGGGTTTTGTTCTAGTTACGTTTTTCCCGCATCCCCTTCTGATCGGCTACATGATAGAAAATCTTTAAAAATTTGCGAGATAAGTTTGGTTTTTCAATGGTGACAACGGGTTAGGTAGGTTCTATGGCTGACATGTGACGCCCGACGGCCAGCCAGGCACCGAGCAGGCCCAGCAGGGCCCCGGACAGGAGTAGCAGCAGGGTATCGCTGAAAGCCAGTGTCTGCAGGCTGAAGCCACTCTGGTACAGTCCGGCCAGCTGTCCCACCGGTGTGGCTAGTTGCAAAAATGCCAGTTCAACCAGCAGGGTGGCAAGTAGCGCTCCAATTGCACCGTACCACAGGCCGCTATACAGGAAGGGACGACGAATGAATGCATTGGTAGCACCGATCAGTTTGGTGACCTCGATTTCCTCGCGCCGGCTTTGAATTTCCAGTCGGATTGTGTTGCCGGTGATCAGCAGTACTGCCAGCCCCAGCAGGGTGGCCATGACCCAAATGGCGCGCTGCACGATATCGACAATGGCGTTGAAACGTTTTACCCACTGTAAGTCCAGTTGTGCCAGCTCGATTTCGGGAAGTTTGCGCAGGCGCTCGAGCAATCGACTGATGGACTCGCCGTCGGTCGATTCAGCGACTGGTTTTACTGCCAGCACTGCTGGTAACGGATTTTCTTCGAGAGCATCCAGGGCGTCGCCAAAGCCGGAAAGTTCGCGGAATTCAGAGAGCGCCTGCTCCGGGCTGATCAAGTCAATGTGCTCGATCTCTGGCCAGCTCAGCAGTTTGTCCCTGAGTGTCTGTGCCTGGAGCTCAGATGCGGTGTGTTGCAGGAACAGCGACAGGCTGGCAGCCTCATCCCAGCGGGTGCTGAGTTGCTGGAGATTGCCGGTGAGCAGGTACAGGCCCGCGGGCAATGCCAGGGCGATGCCTATGACCGCGGCAGTCATCAGGGATGCCAATGGTGCGCGGTAGAGCCTGCCCAGGCTGTTTAGTGCCACTTGCATGTGGCGCAACAGATAGACTTGCAGGAAGTGCGGCAACCTCATGTGCTTTCCAGCACCTCACCATTCAGCAGTCGTCCCTGATCCAGTTGCAGTTGCGGGTACGGCAGGCGGGAAATCAGGTTGAGGTCGTGGCTGGCAATGAGCACCGTAACCCCCACCTGGTTGAACTGTTCGAACAGCCGCATGATGTCGCGCGACAATTCCGGATCCAGATTGCCTGTGGGTTCATCAGCGAGCAGCAGTGGTGGCTTGTTGACAACGGCGCGAGCGATACCGACGCGCTGTTGTTCACCGCCGGAGAGCGTGATGGGCAGGGCGCGCTCCCTGCCAAGCAGGTCGACCTTGTCGAGTGCGGCGCGTACCCGGCGGACAATATCCTGGTGTCGGTAGCCGGCGATGACCAGTGGCAAGGCGACATTATCGAACACTGTGCGATCAAACAGCAGCCGGTGATTCTGGAAAATGATGCCAATCTTGCGGCGTATAAAGGGAATTTTACCCTTGCGCGTGCGCGTCAGGTTTTCTCCGTCGAGAAACAGCTGGCCGCGGCTGGTGCGTTCCAGCACAGCGATGAGCTTAAGCAGGGTGCTTTTGCCGGCCCCTGAGTGGCCGGTGAGGAATGCCATGGCGCCCGCCCGCAGGTGGAAACTGACAGCCTGCAGGGCATCTTTTCCTTCCGGGTAACGCTTGCTGACGTTATCAAAGCGGATCATTTAGTTAGCGTTATCGAACAGCGCATCGACGAAATCTTGCGCGTCAAAGGGGCGCAGGTCCTCAATGGCCTCACCTACGCCGATGAAGCGTATGGGTATGCCCAGTTGCTTGGCAATCGCGAAAATGATGCCGCCCTTGGCAGTGCCGTCCAGCTTGGTCAGCGTGATGCCGGTTAGGCCAACAGCCTGGTTGAATTCGCGGGCCTGATTGAGTGCATTCTGGCCAGTGCCGGCATCAACCACCAGCATTACCTCATGGGGCGCGGTTGCATCCAGTTTGCCGAGCACGCGCTTGATTTTTTTCAGCTCTTCCATGAGGTTGGATTGAGTGTGCAGGCGACCGGCGGTATCGGCAATCAGTACATCAATGCTGCGTGCCTGGGCAGCCTGCAGTGCATCGAAAATCACCGAGGCCGAGTCGGCACCCTGCTGTTGCGCGATGACCGGGACGTCATTGCGTTCACCCCAGGCCTGGAGTTGCTCTACCGCGGCTGCCCGGAAGGTGTCACCCGCGGCCAGCATCACGGAGTGGCCCTCGGATTGCAGTCTGCGAGCGATTTTCCCTATGGTGGTGGTTTTGCCTGCACCGTTAATACCGACCATGAGCAGCACAAATGGTTGGTCGGATTGCGGGATTTCCAGCGGCGCGCTTACCGGCGCAAGCATGCCGCTCATATCCTCGCGTAGCGCTGTCATCAAGGCTTCGGCATCGCTGAGCTGTTTGCGTGCAACGCGCCCGGTGAGGTCGCCAATAATGCTCTGGGTTGCCTCGACACCAAGATCGGCTGTCAGCAGCTGGGTTTCAAGGTCTTCGAGCAGTTCGTCATCGATCTGCTTGTGGCCGACAACCAGATTGGCGATGCTCTCGGTCAGGCCGCTGCGAGTTTTCGACAGGCCAGTCTTCAGTCGACCAAGCAGGCCAGCCTTTTTTTCAGCCTGTTCGCCTTGCGGGGTGTCCTGTAATTTATTTTTGCCGAAACCAAACATCATTGTTGCTGTCTAGAGAAGTCCGCGTATCCTATCATCCCCGCAGTTGGGACGAAAATAAAAGGAGCACAGAATGCGAGGAATGCTCGCGCTGATACTGGGGCTGGGTATAACCGGTGCCAATGCGGCGAATGCCGTGCACGAATACAAACTGGATAATGGGCTGAAGCTCATTGTGAAAGAAGACCACCGGGCACCGGTGATGGTGTCACAGGTCTGGTATAAAGTAGGCTCCAGTTACGAACATGATGGTATTACCGGCGTGTCACACGTGCTGGAACATATGATGTTCAAGGGGACGGATGCTTATCCGACCGGCCAGTTCTCACAGATCATTTCCGAAAACGGCGGGCGTGAAAATGCCTTTACCAGCCGCGATTACACCGCCTATTTCCAGACCATGGAAGCCGGTCGGTTGCCCGTCAGTTTCGAGCTGGAAGCAGATCGCATGCGTAATCTTATGCTTCCGAACGAAGAATTTCTCAAGGAAGTGCAGGTAGTTATGGAAGAACGGCGCATGCGCACGGAAGATAATCCGCAGTCGCTGACTTACGAGCAATTCAATGCCGCTGCCTACACCAGTAGCGCATATCGGATACCGGTCATCGGCTGGATGGATGACCTGGAGAACATGGAAATCAATGATCTACGTGTCTGGTATGAGAAATGGTATGCGCCTAACAATGCAACTGTGGTTGTGGTCGGTGATGTCGATCCCAAAGATGTCTATAAACAGGCAAAAAAATACTTTGGCCCCTTGAAGCCCAGTGAAGTCACGCCGCCCAAGCCACGCGTGGAAATCAAGCAACTCGGGCGCAAGCGCATCGACGTGCAAGCGCCCGCCAAGCTGCCTTACCTGATGATGGGCTACAAGACACCGGTCGTATTGACCACTGATGAAGATTGGGAGCCCTATGCCCTTGAAGTGCTGGCGAATGTGCTTGACGGTGGTGACAGCGCCCGTCTGACAAATGAGCTGGTACGCGGCAGCGAGATCGCAGTCAGTGCTGGCGTTGGCTACGATGCCTTTGATCGCATGGAAGGACTGTTCCTGTTCTCTGGCACGCCTTCCAGCGGTCATAGCGTCGAAGCACTGGAGACCGCGTTGCTGGTACAGGTTAAAAAACTGCAGGAAGAACAGGTCAGCCAGGCAGAGCTTGATCGTGTCAAGGCGCAGATTCGTGCGGAAAAAGTTTACGAGCAGGATTCGATTTTCTATCAGGGTATGCAGATAGGCATTCTGGAAACTATTGGCCTCGACTGGAGAGAGGCAGACAAGTATTTGTCACGGATCGAGGCGATAACCGCGGAGCAGGTTCAGGCGGTGGCTAAAAAATATCTGGTCGATGAGCGTTTGACAGTAGCACAGCTGGTGCCCCAGCCAATTGATCCGAACAAACCACGGCGATCCGGAGGTTCTGGGCATGCACACTAAAAAAACCTTATTGATACTTTCGCGTGGTTTGTTGTTACTGGCGGCAGGGTTGTTTGCTGCTGTTGCGCAGGCGTTACCGGAAATACAGAGCTGGACGACGAAAAATGGTACGCGCGTACTGTTTGTTGAAGCTCATGAGTTGGCTATGGTGGATATGCGCGTGGTGTTCGATGCGGGCAGTGCACGTGACGCGGGTCAGCCAGGAGTAGCCAGTTTGACCAACGCGCTGCTTGATCAGGGTGCGGCTGGGCTGGATGCGGGTGCTATCGCTCGTGGTTTCGAGCAGCATGGGGCCAAGCTGAGTGGGGGTATCGGTCGCGACATGGCGTGGCTGTCATTGCGTAGCCTCAGTGATAAAAAATTATTGACGCCTTCTTTCGAGCTGTTTGGCAAGGTGTTGTCACGTCCGGACTTTCCCGCAGGTGATTTCCAGCGCGAACAAAGCCGTACGCTGACAGGTCTGGAATACAAAAAGCAGAAGCCCGGTTCAATTGCCGATGAGGCATTTTACCTTAATGTTTACGGTGAGCATCCCTATGCGGGGGAGCCGTCAGGGACTGAGGATAGTGTTGCGTCATTGAAAGTCGCCGACCTGAAATCGTTTTACAAGCGTTACTACGTTGCCCACAACGCGCTCATTGTCATGGTGGGCGACTTGTCTGTCCGGCAGGCCAGGGCAATGTCTGATGCTCTTTCGGACGCACTGCCTGAAGGTGAAAAGGCAGAGCCCCTGCGCGCTGTCGCGCCGCCGGATGCCGGAGAAACCGTTTTTATTGATTTCCCTTCCAGCCAGAGTCACGTGCTGATGGGGGCGCCCGGTGTGCGCCGTGGGGATCCGGACTATTTTACCTTGTACGTCGGTAATCATGTGCTTGGTGGTAGCGGTCTGGTTTCAAGGATTAGTCAAGAGATCCGGGACAAGCGTGGTTTGTCGTACAGCGCCTACAGTTACTTTGTGCCGATGAAGGAGTTGGGGCCTTACACGCTGGGGTTCCAGACGCGCAATACCCAGCGAGACGAGGCATTGAAAGTATTGCGTGATACGTTGCAGGACTTTATCGATAAAGGGCCAACGGCGAAAGAGCTCAAGGCATCGAAAAGCAATATAACGGGTGGGTTCCCACTACGCGTGGCCAGTAACAGTAAGATTATTGAATATCTGGCTGTCATTGGGTTTTATGACTTGCCACTGGATTATCTGTCCACCTTCAATGCCAATATCGAGGCTGTTACCGTCGAGCAGATACGCGATGCTTACAAGCGGCGCGTAAAAGTCGACGATATGATTACCATTACCGTCGGTGGTGAAGTCAAGCCAGATTCCTGAGCTGTTAGCGGGATTTTCTTACAGCCGTATCAGATACGGCTTACAACTATTTCAGAAAATATCTCCTGAATCCGTCTCACCGGGCTGCTAGTTTGTAGTCCGGTGTGTCTGTTTGTGAACAGCTGGCAGACTGATAACAAGGACGTTAATTGTATTCATGGAGGATGTTATGAAAACTGCTTGTCTCAAGCATTTTGTTTCGTGTTCGATTTTTTCTGCTGTGCTGGCCGGGTCGTATGCCCAGGCGGCGCCGGTGATTTCTGAACTGTTCTACGATGCCAGTGGCAGTGATGCCGGCCTGGTGTTTCTTGAGCTGTTTGGTTCACCTGGAGAGAGTCTCGATGGGCTGGTGCTGGAAGGTATCAACGGCGGTACTGGTGACGTTTATTCTAGTATTGCATTAAGTGGTGTGATGCCCGGTGATGGTGTATTTGTCATAGGTGATGATAGTGGTGGTGGTACCTCGGTGGCCAATGCCGATCTGATTGCCGATATCGATTACCAGAACGGGCCGGACTCGGTGGTTTTGCGAGGGTTGAGCGGGGTGCTGGATGCCGTCGGCTACGGTGTATTTGGTGTCTCCGACATTTTTGCCGGTGAGGGAAGTGCGGCGCCAGACCCATCAGCTGGCAGCAGCATTGCGCGTTTGAATGCGCTGTTCGATACTGGTGATAACAGTGTTGATTTCAGTGTACTCGATACGCCAACACCCGGTAGCGTGCCGTTAGTCAGCGCAGTCCCCCTGCCTGCCAGCGCCTGGCTATTTGGTTCCGGTCTTATGACGCTGGTGTCGCTGCGGCGTAATCGCTGAACTCCTGATCATGGTGATGCCCGGCGGCTCACCCCGCCGGGTTGACCTGTCGTCAACGGCTGCGCACCATGTCAATCTATGGCGGCCAAATCCAATCAAGTGAGAATAATTGCGGGCCAGTGGCGCGGGCGAAAGCTTGAATTCCCGGATAGTCAGGGATTGCGGCCCACTTCGGACAGGGTGCGCGAAACTTTGTTCAACTGGCTGGCACCTGTGCTGCCAGGTGCGGTGTGCCTGGATTTGTTTGCGGGTAGTGGCGCATTGGGTTTTGAGGCCGCATCACGTGACGCGTCGCGCGTAGTGATGGTTGAGCAGAATAGTGCCGTGTTCAAGCATCTGCAGGCACAATCGAGAAGGCTGTCAGCGCAGGCTGTCGAGTTGGTCAATGCCGATGCGAATGACTATCTGGCTGGTATCGATAGCGCGTTCGATATCGTGTTTCTCGATCCGCCGTTTGGCGATGCGGAATTGCGCCAGACTGCTATCCGGCGCATTTACGAGCGGCATCTGGTTAAACCCGGGGGATTAATTTACCTGGAAACCGAAAAAGGCGATATCG